>CAZRYJ010000018.1:0-23520 GCA_964604245.1 uncultured bacterium
TCTACCCTATATACAAGGATATTTATTTTTAGTATAACATACGAGGATTTAGTTTGGACTTAGGACATTGGACTTTGGACTAAAAAAGTTTTTTAATATTTGGTTTTTACACTTTAGCGACTCTACCGCTTGGGTTCCTTTACCAAAGAAAAAAGCAGGATTGAAGCGAGTCCAGCAAGGGTTGAGCCATATGCAAAAGCCGCTAATGAGCCGAATCTTTGCCAGATAAAGCCAAAGATTACACTCGAAGGAAATGCTGCAATCCCAACTGCCAGATGGTAGAAGCCGAATGCGGTACCATGGAATTCTTTACTCACAAGGTCGCTCACAAACGCCTTCTCCACCCCCTCTGTAAGCCCAAAGTATATCCCATAAAGCGCAAACAAACCCCAGATATGAAATATCCGGGAAGAAAGTCCGAAACCAAGATATATAAGCGCATAAACAACCCAACCGCTCACTATAACTCTTCGTCTTCCAATCCTATCAGACCACACCCCTCCGGGAACCGAAGCTACCATCTTCACGAAATGCAGTACAATCCAGAGAAGGGGGATAAGGGCAATCGTAACACCCGCGGCTCTTGCTTTTAAAATAAGAAACGCGTCGGATGAATTTCCAAGAGTAAAAAGGATAAGGATTAAAAGATAAATCTTAAAATTTTTTGAAAGTATGGAAAATTTAAAATCTACACTTTTTGCTGTTTCCTGTGCTTTTTTTTCCCGAACAAAGAAAAATATAACAAAAATAGTTATAATTCCGGGCAGCAAAGCCCAGAGAAATAAATTCTTAAGACTCATGCCAAATTTTAAAAGAATTATGGCACTAAGGGGTCCGATTATTGCACCGGCATGATCCATTGCCCTATGCAAACTAAAAGCTTTACCCTTTATACCATCCGGTGTAGATAAAGAAATAAGAGCATCCCTGGGAGAAGTCCTCACACCCTTTCCCAAACGATCAGCAAATCTTATAACTGCAACCTGCCACCAGGCTACGCTTAAAGCAATTATAGGCCTTCCAAACGCGGCAAGAGAATAACCTATTAAAATAAGTATTTTTCTCTTCCTTATCTTATCTGAAATCCAGCCGGAAAACAATTTAAGAAGACTCGCAGTCGACTCTGCTATTCCCTCGATAACCCCTAAAGCTCCCGCTCCAATCCCCAGAACAGAGGTAAGAAAAATCGGCAAGAGAGGATATATCATCTCGCTTGCCGCATCGTTAATGAGGCTTACGAAACCCAGCGCTTTTACATTCTTAGGAACATCTTCGAACAATTTCATAACTCACGTATCCGTAAAAAATACTTACGGTTTCTATTTAAAAAGTCAAGGTAGCTTTTAAAATTAACCACAGATTACACAAGATTTTTTTGCTTTGTTTTTTCTAACCATCAACCATCAACTGCCATCTTCTGTCAACACTCTTCGGTCGGACTCAAATCCATATTGTAAATTATTCAAAAAATTGCATAAACGTATTTTTAGACGAGAAGGGGCTTGAGCCTTTTATATTAATTCCTTTCATAAAAAAAATACAATATAAAAAAACCATAAATGAATAATTTTTCATAAAAAAATGAAAACTCCATCTTGACAATTAAATAAAATACGGTATTATAAAGTATTGCCGATTATTTAGGAGGGCGAAATGAAAAAAGAAGTTAAAAAAGTAGTTCTTGCATACTCTGGAGGGCTGGATACAACTGTGATTCTTCATTGGCTTAAGGAGAACTACAATTGTAAAGTCATCACATTCACCGCCGACCTCGGTCAGGAGGATGAATTAGAAGGACTTGAAGAAAAAGCCCTCTCTTCAGGAGCGGATAAGGCATATGTTGTAGATTTAAAAAAAGAGTTTCTCACAGACTATGTCTTTCCTGTTCTAAAGGCTGGGGCAATATATGAAGGGAGCTATCTCTTAGGAACTTCTTTCGCACGCCCAATAGCAGCAAAGAAACAGGTCGAAATAGCGGAAGAAGAAGGCGCAGACGCGGTTTCTCACGGCTGCACCGGGAAAGGGAACGATCAGGTGCGCTTCGAATTAACATATAAAGCTTTAAATCCAAAACTAAAGATAATTGCTCCATGGAGAGAGTGGAACATAAAATCCAGAGAAGACGAAATAGATTACGCCAAAAAATACGGGCTACCTACAACGAGTACACGGGAAAAAATTTACAGCAGCGATACCAATCTATGGCATAGAAGCATAGAAGGCGGTATTCTTGAGGACCCATGGAACGAGTTCCCTAAAAATGCTTATGAGTATACCATATCACCTGAAGACGCCCCTGAAATTTCAGAAACTGTAGAGATAACATTTGAAAAGGGGATTCCGGTGGCGGTTAACGGAGAAAAACTACTCCCTGTTGATTTGCTTACACGATTAAACAAGCTGGGGAAAAAACACGGCATAGGTATGGTTGATATGGTTGAAAATCGACTTGTTGGAATCAAATCACGCGGCGTTTATGAAACTCCCGGCGGGACTATACTGTATGAGGCGCATAAACAATTAGAAAGTATAGTACTTGATGCCAATACCCTGCATCATAAAATGGACGTCGCGAATCTTTATGCACGGTTGGTTTATTATGGTTTATGGTTCTCGGAATTAAAGGAAGCACTCGACGCTTTTATCGATAAAACTCAAGAAAAAGTAAGCGGCGACGTGCGGTTGAAACTTTATAAGGGTAACGTGATTACATTAGGCCGAAAGTCAAAATTCTCAACGTATCGAGAGGATTTTGCCACATTTGGAGAAGATCAAATTTATAATCAGAAAGATGCTGAGGGATTTATCAATCTTTTTGGCTTACAATTAACAATACGAGGCCTGGAGAAACTTGAAAAGGAAGGAAAACTGTAGGAAGAAAAGTGGGAAAAGAAAAAATTTGGAAAGGGCGTTTTTCTAAAGAAACCGCCTCGGAGATGGAAAAATTTAGTCATTCTATTGAAACAGATAAACTTCTGTATGCGGAGGATATTGCGGTAAATAAAGCATGGGCTAAAGGTTTAAATAAAATAGGGGTTTTATCCGATAAAGAAGCAAAAGAAATCTCAAAAGCTCTTAAGCTTATCGAAGAAGAATTCGCAGGCGGCAGCTTTTCTGTCCTTTCAACCGACGAAGATATCCACAGCGCAATAGAACGCAGATTAACCGAGATCACGGGGGAAATCGGGGGAAAAATCCATACGGGACGAAGCCGTAACGACCAGGTGATAACGGACTTATTCCTCTACCTGAAAAAGGCTATCTCAGATACAATGAAAAAAATCTCGGAATTAGAAAAAGTTATCATTTTTGTTGCGAAAGAAAACACCGATTTAATAATGCCCGGTTATACTCATCTACAGCAGGCTCAACCCATTCTTTTCTCACATTACCTTCTCTCTCTTTTCTGGCTTATGGAACGGGATAAGGAATCTTTATTATTAGGTTTGAAGCACTGCGGTATTATGCCTTTAGGTTCGGCAGCCCTGGCTGGCAGTGGCTTCCCTATTGATCTGACAACTCTTTCGAGAGATTTAGGCTTTAGTGAAATTAGCCCTAATAGTTTGGATATAACTGCTCACCGTGATATTCCAATCTCTATCGGCTTTGCCATGACATTAATATCCTCACACCTGAGCCGTTACGCGTCAGATCTTATACTCTGGTCAACGGGGGAGTTTGGGTTCGTAGAAATAGACGATAAATATGCCACCGGCAGCAGCATTATGCCCCAGAAAAAAAATCCGGACAGCCTGGAACTTATAAGAGGCAAAGCAGCTTCCGCCATTGGCCATCTAACAGCGCTCTTATCTCTGTGTCACGGACTTCCCCATTCTTATAATCGGGATCTTCAGGAAGACAAAAAACACATTTTTGAGATTGTTGAGATTACAGAAGGCTCTCTTGAAATATTCACGGGGGTACTAAAAACTTTAAAGATAAATAAGGAAACTATTACGCAATCGCTTTCTCCGGCGCTTCTTGCCACAGAGATAGCAGATTATCTCACAAAAAAAGGGACCCCGTTTAGAACGGCGCATACGATAACAGGGAACATTGTTAAGTGGTCAGACGAAAACAATACTTTCCTGAACGAAGTACCTTTAAGTAAACTAAAGGATTTTTCTCCGCTTTTCGAGGAAGAAATCTACGATTACCTCACCTTTAAAAACGCCCTCGCACGTCGAAATCTAAAGGGAGGCACCGGAGAAAAATCCGTAAAAGAACAAATAAAAAAAGCAACTCAGATTCTAAAAAATTCAATCTCTAAACTTTAACAAAGCGAGGTATACGATGTTATTGACATCCAAACCTTTTTCATTAAGATACAACAATGTCTAAAAGCAAAAATAAGCGCTTAGAAACAGTCAGGAGTATATTAAACGAGGACAAAATACATTCTCAGGTAGAATTAAAGAAAAGGCTAAAAGAATGCGGTTTAAAAATTTCTCAATCTACACTTTCCCGAGACCTTAAAGAACTCGGTTACATAAGGGCTCCTATCGGCGACGGCTCTTATAGGATAATCAAAGTTGAGGGAGGAGAAGAACGGCTTGATCTTCTTTTTAGATTGGGACTTGTTGAACTGTCTTATGTTAACAATATAATCGTAATAAGAACCAAAACAGGTAACGCTCAGGCTGTCTGTACGGCTATAGACCATGCAAGAATAGACGGAATCGCCGGAACCCTTGCCGGAGATGATACCATCTTTGCTCTGGCAACAAACAAAGCAGTCGCCGCACGCGTCGTAGCAGAACTTAAAAAATATATAGAATAAAAAGATACTAAGCGCTTGGCTGTTGGCTCTTAACTTTTCAGTAAAACCACCAAGCTTTTTCTATTCTTTATTTGAATACCCTTTTGAAAACTTTTTTTAAAAATTCAAGCCAAAAACTAAAGGTCAAAAGCTAATAGCTTAATAGTCCCAAATAAAGACCCTTTCTTTTGCTACTATGCTTTTGCCTTAAATACTACTGAGGTAAACAGTTCAATTATGAAGCCATAAATAATACCCATTACCACAGTCATAACAAAAAGCATTGCAGGAGCAAAATCTCCTGCAGCCAGCATGCTGGAAAACCCCATAGGTATACTAAAAACCAGTCCAATAATTGGCCCATGTAGCCACCACTTCATTTTCAAAGCACTAATACCTATTGCGACACCAATAATCATTCTACCCGTTACGATTGACATGGAAATAGCCCAGGGCAACTGCCCCTTTGATGATGCAAGCAACCAACAAATAACTCCACAGATTAAACCAAAGATTGTAGCAATAGCAATCCTTTTACCCATAACAAAAACCTCCTTAGTTTTTCTCCATTATTATAAGGAATTTTCAATATAATGTCAAGTTGTTTCTTGTGATATGTTGTTATTATAAATAAATGTCATATTCCCTCTCCCAAATGTGACATTTATTTATGAAATTAAAATAGGACATTTATTTATAATAATAACAAGTACCCCTTTCCCCTTGACTTATACGGTAAAAATCCTTATTCTAATGATAACATTTACCTTAGATAAAAAGGTAATAGGTGTATTTATTGAAATAAGAAAGAAAAATCCTTTAAGTTTACGGAAAAAGGAGGGTATAAATGAAAAGATTCAAAGGGATTTTCTTGAGTGTTTCCGCAGCATTAATTTTACTTAGTTTTTTCAATTGTTTTTTGCTAAAGGAAAAATATCGCGAGAAATTACTAATTGATGGAAAAATTGGCTCCGGGCCTGGGGAAATAAGATGGGAAACAATTGATTATTTGCCTACCGGTCCTACCAGTTTCGGTATTAATAAAAAGGGAGAAATTTTTATTCTGGATTACTTAAATCATCGAGTTGTGAAATTTGACAGTAAAGGGAATTATATTGAAGATCTTCCGCAGGGCGGGAATCAAAATCCTATGGATATTGCCTTTGACAGTAACGACAATATATACATAGAATATATGTCCGGTGACGTTGCGCTTTACGATTACGGTATGGGCTTTATACGTATACTCAATCTTAAACCGCATGTACCTCCAATAATTCCTAAAATGACTCATCTGGAAGCGACCGACCGTAGTACGGTTTTACTCGTGGATCCGGACCTTGACCAGGTAGATCAGATAATAGAGGTGGACACTAACGGTAATCTTATTAAGATAAGGGACAAATTTAAAGGTTATATTGAAAGTAAGGGCGGATATTATATAAATAATACGTCTTCCGGCAGCTCCGATATGATGGTTTACAATGCTGATAATAAAGCGATACTCCCCTTAAAAAAGTTAAAGGCAGGGGAGGGTATTCCCGAGATTATTGGTGTTGATTCTTTGAAAAACCTATATTTTCTAATAGCGATGAAAAAATCGATGAAGGATCGTGTCGTAAAAGTAAATTATAGGGGGTGGAGGAAGGCAGATTTCTTAATAAGGACCAGTCCTGGACATGCGGACGTTTGTCGAACAGTGCGAGTTTCTCCTGGGGGTAAGGTTTATGTTCTGGATGATGCAGATGATAAATTTCATTTATGGGAATATGGACCGTAAAGAGTCGTGAGTCAACTAAGAACGACCGCCGAAGAAAAATTAGTGAGTGGGTGATGGGGTACCAATTAATTAATTCACTAATTCGGGGGAGTGTTATGAGTATCAAATTAAAGGATTATTCTTTTGAAGGGTATTATTCCTCAACAACATATCTTGAAGACGAACCGGGAGTATACGCGATCTTATGCCGGCATTTCGAGAAAAATGAACTTGTTGATGTTGGTGAAGCGGAAAATGTTAAGACAAGAGTTGAAGACCATGAGAATTCGAACTGTTGGAGACGCAGATGCTCAAGCAGTTTGGTCTATGCTGTTCTCTATACTCCTAAATTAAAAGAGAAGGAAAGAGAAAAAATAGTAGATGAACTTAGAGACGAATATACTCCGGTCTGCGGAAGAAAATAGGAAGGTAGAAAAAAGGAGGAAAAATGAAGAGAATATTTCTGTTAATGGTACTGGCAATAATGGTTTTTGCCCAGGAAACTGTCACAAAGGTGAAAACTGACCGTAGAACCGAGAATAATCTTGTTACACTTTTCGAAACACTGCCCGACCATATTGAAGTATTCATTACTTCTGACAGTACATATATTATTGAAGCTGCTTACCCGAATAAAAAATTAGTTAAAAAGATGACAGCTGCCGAGTATCGTGGTTTAATTGTAAGAAAGCCATCAAAGATGGTAACTCTTGAGAGTGCGCAGATATCCTATCTGGTAGGGCAGACATTTCTTGGTCTCAGTCTTTATTCTTGGAGCTTGCCTGTGATGTTTAGTGAGGATGATTTTAGTGAGGGTTCGGTAACAATAGCTCTTTTAACACCATTATTGTATACGTCAAGCTGCTTTTTATTGACGAAAGACCGCCGTATTTCGAGTGGTGCTGCTTACGGTTCATTCCTGGGCGGCATAGAGGGTGCGTTTCACGGTGGTCTGCTCTTTAAATCTGGTAGAGGAGTGTTTCCTGTTAGTTTAACCGAAAACATACTTGATTTTACGCTTGGACAGAACATGGGTTTTACTCCGGCAATGTATCAGAGGAAATTCAATCATTGTGCGTATGGTTATTACCATTATTTTATTCTAAGAACATTGTTTGGTGATTGGGATAATTGGGACAGCGCCGACGATTTTATACGGCTTGGCACAATACTTTCTCTGGGAGAAGGATATACTTCGCTTTTTCTTTCGCGAAATTCAGAAGACCTTACATTCGGTGATGCTCTTTTCGAACTTCGACTGGGCGCACTGGGCGCTGAAGCTTTACCCCTTATTCTCGCGACAATTGACTTACACCGCGAAGGAAGCAATACAGATGAACGTGTTTATGCGGCTCTCTCGCTACTCGGTCATGGCGTGGGTTATCTTTGGGGAAATAAACTCAGCAGAGATTACGATCTTCCCGGTGCCGCCGGCGCAATGGTCTGGCTTCTTCCGTATCTTGCACACGCTACAACACTAGGTTTTGCGGTTCTTGCTGATAACGAGGGGGTTCTTAATTCATACCCGGCAATATATCTCACTACGGATATATTGATGACTTATGTAGGCTATAAGGCGTTTGCCGAAAAATCTATAGATGTAGGCAAAGCAGACATTCCTAATTTCAACATGTCAATCAACCCTATGTGTTTTGTACTCAAGGATAAGAATAAAAATTTTAGCAATATGCCTTTTTTAACGTTCTCTTATAATTTTTGATTAATCTCACACAAAGGCACAGAGATATTACGCTAACGGTTTACCGCTGAGGCTGTGCCAAAACACGTTTTTTCTTAAATTAGAGAAAATTGAGTTATTAATTAGTAACCAAAAACAAAAAATCCTGTGTAAATCCGTGGACAATTATACGGGTTAGGGTAGGGTAAACAAAAAAATCTTGTGAAAATCTGTGTAATCTGTGGTTTCTATTTGTTTTTATCGTTTCTTTTTCTTTGTACACTCAGTTCACCGTCGGGTTCGAGGCGGACGATTTTTGCTTCGGAATAATACTGTATATTTTTCTCCCTGAGTTTTGCCCGCAGTTGGTCTTCTGTAAGATTTGTTTTAATGAAATTTTTCTTAATAAGTTTACCGTCTTTGATTATAATGGTAGAATCACCGTATATTATTCTCGTTATTTTCTTAGGTGCTCTACAAGCCACAAATTCAACTAAATGAATTAATACAGCAAGTGTACATATTGCTATTATGGAGCGAAGAAGCGAAACCACTTCTTCTGAATAAATCATAACATCGCCTACAGCAGAGCCAAGGGCAATAACAATCAGTATATCGAATAAGGTGAGTTGTGCTAATTGTTTTCTGCCTCGTATGCGTATTACAATAAAAGCCACAAGAAAAATGATCGTGGTGCGTACAACCACTTCCAATGCACTCCCAAAACTTACAAATTTAATCATTATGAATAAAATTATGGATTATTAGGGAGATGTCAAGTTAAAAAGCCAAATCTGGCTTTTTCAGTTAGAGTGTTAGGAAGTTAGGAGGTTAGGGAGGGAAAATAAAACGACCGATGACGCTTTTACCCTTGACTTATTGGGTATGTATAATAAATTTTTTCATACAGTGAATATTGATATTAAATTAAGTTATCCAAAAAGAATGGGAAAATTTTCAATAATTCTTTTTTTATTTTTGTTTTCCTGTATTAATCCAAATTTTGCCGATTCTGGTAAATCTTATCGGAACACCGGCGGTGTAGCGGTAGAAGGGAATACCTCTTATAGATACCTGCTTTACTTACCAAAGGATTACAGGAAAAGGTCTTCCGGAAAATGGCCTCTTTTGGTTTATCTTCACGGGAAATCACGGCGTGGTTACAATTTGGAGAAATTGAAGAAGTACGGCCCGCCTTATCTGGTAAGTGAAGGATGGCATTTCCCTTTTATTATAGTATCTCCGCAGTGCCCTCCGGATAGAATTTGGAATACGGATGATTGGTTCCCTTCTTTATACAAGGAATTGTCAAGTAAGTACAGAATCGACCAAAACAGAATTTACCTTACAGGGATGAGTATGGGTGGTTCCGGAGTTTGGTCTCTGGCTATAAAGCACCCGGAATATTTTGCTGCGGCTATTCCTCTATGTGGGGGGTGGAATACGAAAAACATTAAAGCAATGAAACGTATACCGGTTTGGGCATTTCATGGGGCTAACGATAGGATTGTATCCCCGGGAGAGACCGAGCAAATGGTTCATGCTTTAAGGAAGGCTGGAGGGAAAGTAAGATATTCCATACTTGAAGGAAAAGGACATTCCATTCACAAGATTTACGAAAAAAAAGTAATGTATGAATGGATGTTAAAGCAAAGGAAGTAGGTTTTAGGCCTTAAGTTTAAAACCTGCTGAAAATTCTCTATCTTTTCCGCGTTTTCTAACAAACCATCAGCAATCAATACCTTTTTCAATTTCGACCCACTTGTGCCGGTAAACATAGTGCGTATAATTATATTGTCCTGTGTTTACTTATCAAGATGCTATTTTTTGGATGCGAAAAATGCTTATCAAATATGCTAATCTTAGTATGTAGCAGAATTATATTTTTTCCATATATTCCTTAATATGAAAAAGAGAGAAATTTTAGTAAAGTTCGGAAAGAAGGTAAGAGAAGAGAGAAAGAAACTGGGTTATTCGCAGGAAGTCCTTGCGGAGAAAGCCGGAGTTCACCGTACTTATATCGGAATGATTGAGCGCGGTGAAAAGAACATTACCATAGCGAACATTCAAAAAGTCTCTAAAGCCTTAAAAATAAAAATTTCGAAATTGACGGAAGGACTGTAGATCCGAAAGATCTAAGTTAAATCGTTAAATAGGAAAACAGTTAAAAAGTTCCTGTCCTTTTTGCACCCTTTGCTTTTAAAAATTTTGTGTGATTATTAGTTTATTGAGTTCGTAGAATTCATTGGGGTTGTTGAGTCTGAATTTTAGTATATCAGTATATTAGTATAACATACGAGTGAATTAGTAAAAAACATTTGTGATATTCGTGTGATTAGTTGTTCCTCTTTGTTGTTTTTTTGACTCTTGACTCAAGACACGTGACGCATGACTATTTAATAAGAATCGCCTTTGCCGTTGCGGTTTGGTCATTCACTTTCAAAAAGACAAAGTATACACCACTGCTGAAATTTTCTCTGTAAAATCTAAATGAATATATTCCCGCATTCATTCTTTCGCTTGTAAGTTCTTCAATTTTAACTCCCGAGGAGTTAAATATTTCAAGTTTTACATCCGAGGGCAGGTAAAGGGAAAACCCTATATCCGTATAAGTATTAAAAGGATTCGGATAAATATGCAGGAAACTGAAAAGATTATCCCCTTCGTCGGCGACATATTCGTAAGCTCCTATATCGTAAAGGGTTCCCTGGGGTCGGGTTACTCCTCTTATGTCTATTAATGGTGCAAGGTCGCTTGTCCCAGCGTCTATCGCAGGACTCCCCCCTTTTAAGCGAAGGTCGAAATGTCCGAAGTCTACAAAATTGCTATCATAATTTCTTACCTGTAAATTGTGATCTTCGATCTGTGGAGAATCTATTGAGAGGGTTCTGTAATAAATATTATTCCGAACTATGCAGCCAACGCTTTTGGAACCGTTTTTATGGTTTCCTACTCTTATCCAGGGACTTATATCAGAGTTCATTGTATCTCTATCTGCTACTGTGTTATTGATTATGTGGCAGTTAACCGCCCCGCTTAGAGTTATGCCGTGGTAATGGTCAACGATAACGATGTTATTTTCAACAATCCAGTCTGCGTAAAATCCGTCAAAGCAGCCGATTCCCTGTAATGTGCCGCGGTGGGGCTGGTTCGGGTCTTCGTAATTGATAATTGTATTTCCTCTCAAAATCACTCCCCAGACAGTATCTGTACCGACTCCTCCTTCGCCCACTGACCAGGATTGGAATCCGTCGTCGTGATTTCCGTTAACATCAAATGAATTTTTTATTATATTATACTGAAATGTATTATAATTTCCTAAGCCTCGCATTCCATCTCCCGCAAAATTTTCAATTATATTGTATTCAATTAGGCAGGAGTCTCTGCTTGATGATATTCCGAAATTAACATTTTTGCAGTAGTTGTTGCGTATAATTATATGTTTTCCTTGAGAGGAAATCGCCGTGCATGATAAGTTATCCCAGTCTTCGGCGGTCCATGATGAGGCGTCTTCTACAGAGTATAAATTACAGTCCTCGATCGTTATATAGGTAGAGGGGCCAGAAAAACCGTGCCACTCGACGGATACAAGTATAGTATTTTCGTATTCGGGAGCTTCTGACGGTGTAATTGTAAGTCCCTGAATGCACCAGTATCTTGCTCCTGTAAAACGAACATTTTTAAAGGTTGGAATATGTCCAATTTCTGCTTTAATAGTTATATAATCTGCATTAAATTTTCTTGATATATGTAATTCACCGTAGTAACCTGTTCTGCATATAAGCGTATCTCCTGCTTTTACGGCCGCGCCTTCATTTATCAGGATTAAGGAATCTCCTTCAAGGTATGGAAATTCAAAGGGGGCGTACGTCTCTATAAGGTTGGAGTCGAGAACTTCTTGAACGGTAGTCCATGGCTGATTAAAACTTCCGTCATTTGCCATGCTGCCATCATCCGGATCCAGATAAAAAGTGGTAGAGAATAAAAGCAGCGGTATTAAAAATATAGTTATTGTTAAAGTGGTGATTTTTCTCATAATATTGAAATATAAGTGTGAATTGAATTTCGGCAAGGCGAGGGAAAGTACGGCAAAAGGGTTCTTAGCTTTCTTTCTCCTTAATTTACTTCAAGACTTTTCCAATTACTTCATTCAACTCCTTGAGATCAAAAGGTTTCGCGACTACAGCGCTAAACCCATATTTTTTGTAGTTAGCCATCACCGGGTCTGTAGAGTAACCGCTGGAAACTATAGCCTTCACATCCGGATCTATCTTTAGTAATTTCTCTATTGTCTCTTTCCCTCCCAATCCACCAGGTACAGTTAAATCAAGAATGACAGCATCAAAGCGCTCCCCTGAATTCATAGCCTCTTTGTATTTATCGATGGCTTCTTCCCCATTCTCAGTAATTTCAACGGAATAGCCTAACCTTTCCAGCATTCCTCCAACTGCCCTGCTAACTATCTTTTCATCATCCATTATTAGCACCTTGCCTTCTCCTGTTAGAGTCCGTTTAGTCACTTTTTTTGCTTCTTCCTCCATTAGTTTATCTACTATTGCCGGAAGATAGATGAAGAAGCTGGTTCCCTTTCCTACTTGCGATTCAACACTGATACGACCATCATGTTTTTGAATAATAGAATATACGATAGCCAAACCAAGACCACTCCCTTTTTGCTTTGTTGTAAAATAAGGGTCGAATATCCTGGGAAGATGAGGCTCGGGTATTCCTATCCCCTTATCTTCAAAAGTAATTTTTACGTATTTTCCTTCAGGTAGAGGCAGTGAACTCTTTTTCTTAAGTATGATATTCTCGGCTTTAATCTTTATATTCCCGCCCTGTGGCATTGCCTGATTCGCGTTTATTACAAGATTGTCTATTACCTGGGACATTTGACCCTTATCCACCTTAACTTTCCATAAATCAGGAGGAAAATCGTATAAACATTTTACATTTGAACCATGTAGGGTAAATCCTGCCGAATCTCTGATTATATCTTCTATAGAAACTTTACCCTTGATGGGTTCTCCGCCTTTTGAAAACGTGAGAAGTTGTTGGGTCAGGTTTTTAGCCTGGATCGATGCCTGTTTGGCTTCTTCTAATATATTCTGAAATTCTTCCCCCTCTTCCGTTTGGACAAGGGAAAGGTTGCCAAGTATTCCGGTCAAGAGATTATTGAAATCATGAGCTATACCTCCGGCAAGAACCCCCAAAGATTCGAGACGCTCTATCTTTCGCAATTCCTCCTCAGTCTGCTTACGCTCGGCTATATCACGTACAATCGCCCACATGCCTTTCGGGATGCCATCATCATCCTTAAGTAAAAAAGTCCTTAGTTCTACCGGGAATACAATTCCATCCTTTTTAATATATTCCTTTTCATAAACGTCCGAGTATCCTCTTTTAAGAACCTGTTCCTCTACTATTTTAGCTTCCATTTCATGCCACTTTTCAGGAGTTATACCGGTGTATTTTAACTTTTTTATTTCGTCCTCGGTATATCCGAGCATATCTAAAAATTGTTTGTTAAATTCAATTATGTTTCCTTCCATATCGGTACGAACAAAAGCATCCATCATACTCTCATAGAGATTTCGATATTTCTCCTCGCTCTCCCGCAGTTTTTCCAGCGCCTTCTTGCGTTCTGTGATGTTGTGAGCGATACCCACTATCATTGGTTCACCCTTCAGGGTGATAGCGCTTAAGTGTATTTCTACAGGATATTGAGAGCCATCTTTGTGATAATGAATTGATTCGAACCTTACAAAACCACCTTTTTGAAGTTTTAACCATAGATTTTTTCTATCGTCTCTGGTTAGGCTTTGGGGATCAATATCCCCTACTCTCATATCAAGCAGTTCTTCTCTTGTGTACCCTGTTAACTCGCAATACGCCTTGTTGACAAGCAGAAAAAACCCTTCCAGGTCGTGAATAGAGACGCCATGCGGAAGATTCTCAATCGCCGTCTGGAATCTTTCTTCGCTTTCCCGTAGCGCTTCCTCCGCTTTCATGCGTTCGGTAATGTCCCTGGCGATACTTAAAATCGAGGATTCTCCATGATACGTTACGAGGCTTGAACTGATCTCCACCGGTATTGTTTTTCCGGATTTTGTTCTGTGAGCGGTTTGAAAAATCTGTTTTTCTCCCTTCTTCATGTCCTCGATGAGATGCCCTATATTTTCTGAGTCCAGGACGGGGTCAATATCAACGGGTCCCATGGTAAGTAATTCCTCTCTGGAATAACCCAGAACCTCAACAGCAGTATCGTTGACTTCAATAAATTTGCCTTCGAAATTGATAACGAAAGCTGTATCATTCATTCCGTTGATTAAATTTTTGTATTCCCTTTCTCTTTCTTTCTGCTCCGTGACGTCCAATAAAGATGCCACGCTTTTATCGGTACCGGGAATCATGTCAACGGTGATGTAAATATTTTTTATTTTTCCATGCCTGTCAACAAATTTGAATTCGTAATTTTTCGGTGCGGAATCCGGTTTTTTTCTTCTTTTCTTATGATACTTCTTCATTTTTTCCAGGTCTTCTTTCGCGATAAATTCGTTCCAGTTTTTCTTTCCTCCGATTTCTTCTTTTGAAAATCCCGATAGATTTTCAAACATCTTATTTGCTAGAGATATTATCATGTCTTTTTCCACTATGACCGTAGCGGTACCGGTGTTTTCAAAAACTGCCCTGTATTGCCCTTCGCTAACCCCTAAAGCCTCTCCATCTTTCTTGAAATCGATTTGCGCTTTTTCCAGATCCGCGACTCTCTTACGGATTTTCTCCAGTTCACTTATAAGTTGTTTTTTTGTCTTGCTTGTATCTTTTCCCTTAATGCCTGCCTCCTTTTGATATCACTAGTATTCATGCAAAAACGACTCCAAATATTAAGTGCTTGATATTAAGGCATTTAGTTTTTTAAAATGTAAATTTTTTATTAGTTATGACAAAAAATTATTTTTTAAATAATTGGTTGAATCGTTTAAAAAAAATGGTTAAATGGTTATTTTGGGATTTAGAAACAATAAAATTTTTTTTCTCTGTGTGAGATTAACTTGGAGTTGTGGGTTGGGTTTTTTTATAAACAAAAATAAAAAATGGGGTGGTGTGTGGCTCTGTGATCTCTGTGTGTTTTTCTTTTTCTCTGTGCTCTCTGTGGTAAATTGTTTTTTTTAAGTTAAAATTATCTTCGTTAGTACAAGCAAGGCGAAGAAACCGAAAACATCGGTTATAGTCGTAAGGAAAAGGCTCGAAGTTAGAGCCGGGTCAATATCCATCTTATCCATAATAAGGGGCAGCAGGACGCCAAAAATTCCCGCAGCCAGATGATTGAGAATCAAAGCAAGCCCGACTACCAGTCCGAACATAGGGTTGCCTTTCCAGGCAAAGGCAATTAGGGCGGTACCCAGGCCAATAGCGAAACCTGTAAATAGTCCCACAGTTATTTCTTTCCACAGAAGTCCCTTAACATCCTGATATTTTACTTCTCCAAGGGCTATTGCTCTGACGATTATCGATAATGTTTGAGTGCCGGCGCTTCCGCCCATAGCTGCGACTACAGGCATAAATATAGCCGCACCAATGAAAGCTTGAATAACGTCTTCGAAGTATCCCACGACAAGGGCAGCCAGAAGAGCTGTTAAGAGTTTTAGATACAGCCATGGTATTCTTGAGGCAAAGGAACGTCTTGCCGGTAAGAAAGCGGACTCGATGTTTCGCAGACCGCCAAGATACTGAATGTCTTCGGTCGCCTCTTCTTGCATAACGTCAAGTACGTCATCAACAGTAATTACACCTATTAATTTTCCGAATTCATCAATTACGGGAACCTGAAGAAGATCATAGTCCGCGACTATGTTTACGACCTCTTCCTGGTCAAGGTCTGCCGGAACCGAATAAACAGGTTCGGCAAGTTCTTCTAATTTTTTCTCCGGTGGAGAAGTTAAAATTCTCCATGGAGTTACATATCCTGAGAGTTTTCCATTGTTATCGAGAATATAAATATATTTAAATTCCTCTTCCTCTCTAACTTTCCTGATTTTTTCCTGCGCGGTTTCAGCATTGTCTTTTCCGCTTATTGATAAAAATTTCAGGGTCATAATACCCGCAGCGGTATCCGGACCAAACCTTAGCAACGCTCTAATATGCTCGGCTCTCTTGGCTTTATTTAAGACGGTATCCCTTCTGTGTTCTCCAACTTCTCCGATAAGGTCAACCGCTTCATCTATTTCAAGAGCGTCTGCAATCTTAGAAAGATTGTCTGCGTCGAGAGATCTGATGATAACTTCCAGGGAGTATTCATCTACTTCCGGAATTAGTTCAGCTTTTTCCAAAATATTTAAAAGTGAGAAAATTTGAATCTTTTTCTCTTTAGGAAGATGATCTATTAAATAAATCTGATCCGGTAATTCCAGAGCACCGAAATAATCCTTTATAGGATTCTCTTTGCCTTCATCTAACAGTAAGTTTAATTCCTCTGTAATATCGGCAATTTTCTTCTCTTCAATCATTTTTTTCTCGCTTTATCAATACTTTTTTTACTCGTCTCTCATCCGCGTCTAAAACAGTTATTTCCATTCCTTCTGCCTTAATTTTCTGTCCTTCTTTCGGAATTTCTTCCAGTTCTCTAACAATAAATCCGGCAAGAGTGTCTTCTTCGGTATTGATTCCAATTCTTTCCGGTCTCAGATTTCCGTTTACGATAAAAACACCATCTTCGCTTTCTTCGTTACCTATCTGGGTTTCGAAAATACTGAAAAGAACGTCATCCGTGGAAACGAAACCCTCGGTGCCGCCATATTCGTCAATAATAATTGCGCAGCCGATTCTATCTCGAAGGAGCTCCGGAAGAACTGCATCCAAGCTTCTGTCTCCGCATAAGAACTTTATAGGTCTTAATTTATCTTCAATTGCCCATTTTTCAACCCTACCAATTACATCTTCTTTGAATAAAACACCTATTATGTTATCGATGTTTTCTCTGTATACCGGAAGTCTCGACACATCGGCTTCCTTGAGAATCCTGTCCATTTCTTTTTTCTTGCTGTTGACTTCGATTCCTTTAATATCCATCCGCGGAATCATTATGTCCCGGACATCCGTTTGAGAAAGTTTTGAAATTGCGTCCATTGCGGTAGATTGTTCGGGTTCTATACCTCCTGTGGCTTTTGCCTCTCTTGCTGCTATGCTCATTTCGTTTTTTGTAATCTTTTCCTTTTCCCCGCTTTTAAAACCAAAGATTCTAAGTAAGCCATCGCCCAATAATCTTATTATGAATATAAGAGGGTAAAGCAGCCAGTGAAAGAAAATAAGAGGCGGAGCAACCATTGCGGCCAAATTTTCGGGGTTGGTTACGCCAAGTGATTTTACTACGATTTCTCCGATAACGGATATAAAAAGAGTGGATAATATTAGTCCCATTGTGAATCCTATTTCTCTTTTTAATAAAATAGTGAAGAGAACCGTTGCAAGATTTATGCCGGTAAGTACAGTGGAAAAAAGAATGTCCGGTCGCATTCGAACATTCCTTGCAACACGGTACCTCCCTCCTTTTACATTAGCAAGTCGCTCTAACCTTGCTTCGTCTGACGCCACAATGGAAATCTCAGCTAATACAAAGTATACCAAGAATAAGAAAATTGCGCTTAATATTATTAAAGTCATTTCTTTTTCTTTATTTTTACTTCTCTGATGTGATTATCAAATATATCTAATATAGTTAGTTCATAGTCACGGTAGGAGAAAACCTCACCTTCTTTAGGAATTCTTTCTAAAATCGTATAAATAAATCCTGAGACAGTTCTGTAATCATTAGACAGAGGTATCGGAATGATATGTCGGATCTCTTCAATTTCTGTAGAACCGGGTAACTCCCATTCGTTTTCGCTTTTCTTGTGTATTATTATATCTTCTTCTTCCCATATAAGTTCTTTCTCGATATCCTCGATATCGATAACCCCTGAAGTTCCTCCGTATTCGTCAATTACCACGACCAGTTTATGTTTTGAATTCTTGAATATTTTAATAAGTTGGACAAGAGAAAGATTTTCGGATGTAAACACAGGAATCGACATAAAGTTTTTAACTTTTCCTTTTTTACCGTAAAGGTTTTTTAGTTCCAGTATGCCGATGATTTTATCTCTTGTTTCAGAGAAGACCGGTATTCTTTTTCTCCTTTTTCCAACTTTCTTTAAAGCTTCATCTACGGTTTCACTTTCTTCGGCAAACGAAGTTTCGGTTCTGTGAAGCATTATTTCTTTTACTTTGATTTCTTTAAGCCTGGATAACTTGGTCATAATATTGAATTCCCTGTCGGTCAGAACTCCCTCTTTTTTACCTTTTATGAAAACCTGTCTTAAATCTCCTGCCGTAAATTTCTTTTTATGTATAGTCATCCTGGTAAGGGGTCTAAACAATAATAGGATAGGGTATAAGATGTATTCGGTTACCATAACGATTGGAGCGAAAAGAGCAGATATCTTTTTACTTTTAGCCATAGCAATTCTTTTGGGTATATACTCTCCAAAAACCACAATAAGAATTGTCAAAACGAGAGAAGCATAAAACAAATTAAACCATGTTTTGAGAATACCTTCACTAATTGAAGAAATCGCTACGTTAACTCCTATATTGCCTATTATTACACTGACAAGAACCAATCTAGGGTTCTTCATAAGATGATAAACTAAAGGATTGTCTTTTCTTTTATAGGTTGGCAATGCAAAAAGAGCAGTTTCCGATGATGAATAAATAAAAGAAAACAAGAATAAGAGAAGTAGTATAAGATAATACATTATTGTTTTAAGTAGTCTTTTTCCTTTTCTCTCATTATTTTTCTCTGCCGACTGGTTTTATCGTCGTAGCCGGCAAGATGTAATATGCCGTGAACGGTAAGAAGTTTCAATTCCGAAAGGAGATCCCCTTCTTTCTGTCTTTCTGCTTGAGGAATTGAAATATAGATATCCCCCATAATTTCGGGGATGTCAAAGTGAAACGATAGAACATCAGTTGTATTCTCTCTATCCGTATATTTCTTGTTCATTTCTTCCATTTGTTTATCGTCTACGAAGGTTATCGAGAGGTCTCCTTTGAGATTTTCGCCTTCAATTACCCGTTGGGCTACCTTTCGAATATCCCCTTCGAATTCGGGGATATTATTGATGAAAATTTTCATTTAGACTCAGTGGGATACTTGGGACGATGGTGGTGTAGTCCCTCCAGACTTTGTGCGAAATCCTGCGCAATAATTTCAAGATCCTGTAAGGAAAGTTTAGATTTGCTTAACTGTCCGTTACCGTAAGCCGTTTTTATCCGGGCGTCTATCGTTTTTCTTACCTCTTCCTGGGTCGGACTGTCCAACGAACGGACTGTAGCTTCAACCATATCGGCAAGCATTAAAATACTTGCTTCCTTGCTTACAGGTACTTCAGCATCATATTTAAAATAGTTCTCATCAACTTCATCCAGCATTTTCTTGGCTTTTTCATAGAAAGGTCTTATTAGAGAGGTTCCCTGGTGTTGTTCTATTATATGAATAATCTCTTCAGGTAACCTATGTTCTTTGGCTGTTTTTACAGCATCCTGAATATGCGATTTTATTATAATTGCAGAAAGCTTTGGAGGTAATTTGTCATGTGGATTGTTTTCGTCTTTGAAATTCTCGGCAAAGTACTGGGGTCTCCTTAATTTTCCTATATCATGAAACAATCCTCCGACTTTTGCAAGAAGCGAGTTTGCGCCTATTGCTTCTCCGGCGCTCTCCGCAAGTGTGCTTACCATCAAAGCATGCTGGTAAGTGCCCGGAGCTTCTTTTGACATTCGTTTTATTAGAGGATTATTTAAATCGGAATACTCCATCCATGTAAAGTTTGTAGCTATGTGAAAAATGCGTTCAAAAATGTACAGAAGACTGAAGAGTAAAAGAATGGATAGAACTCCATTGCCAAGACCGGAAATAAATCCAAGAAAAATATCCCTTAAGGAAGCTCTTTTGTATAGTTCGACGGCAAAAATCAAAAACGCCGTCGTTGCCGCAACAACCATTCCCGTGCGGTAAAGTTCTTCTCTGTTTTTGAAATTTCCGCTAAGGATGCCTCCCGCAAGACTTCCCGTAAATACGGGTATGAGACTCATAAGATTGAAATTTTCATAAAGAGAGATTATTAAAATACTTGTTACCGCTATTAGTACTCCAAAGTCAAGATTAACAGCAAGAGTAAAAAACATAACAAAACTTGATAGAGGGATAAGATATTTGGGTTTATATAGAACAAAAACGGGTAAGAATTTGTACAAAACAAAAATCATAGTTATGTTTATTAAAAACAAATACAGATATTTACTGTTTTCGTAAACTTTCTTGATACGGAAGTATATAAAAGCCAGGGCAAAGAAAGAAATTAAAAGCAAATATAATTGATTTCTGATAATATTGGTGAGCAAAGAATATGAATATCTCTGATCCTGATGGTTCCTTAGCGAGTATAGCTTTCGGTATTCTCTTGCTGTAACAATTTCATTTGCACCCACAATTTTTTCTCCCTCTCTTACAACTCCGAGGGAATCTGAAACTGCTCGTCTTGCTTCATCTTTCATTCTTTCGGTACCCGCAAAATCAATCAGAAGATTTGGCTCTATATGTTTTTCGAGATCTTTTACGAATGATTTGTCAAGGTAGAAAGCGTTAAAAAGCTTGCTTACTTGATTCGTAAAGGATTTCCTTGCCTGGTTTTGATCCAGGATGGAAGTACGATCAACAAGCGTTCGCGAATTAGATCTTTCTATCAGTAATTTATTGCTTTTGCTTGTAGGTAAGTTTTCTTTATTTAAGATAATTCCCTTGCTGTAAATATCCAGAAAAATATTTTTTATATTACTCTTTTGTTTTAAAATTATCTGAGTATAAGGAGAATTGTCCGCATAAAATGCAATTAGCGAATCTAATTTCGGGAAGAGGTTTCCCGGTTCTCTTTCTTTTATTGTCTGAAGCACGGGTGGTACTTCTTCTGCAGCTTTTTCTCTTTCTTTGTTTAAATCCTCTCCATATTTTAGGATTCTAAAGTTAGAAGGCGCTATTATAGCCTTTAAGGCTATATCTCCTTCCTTTAAGATTGGAGTTTTGCCTTTGTAAGGATAGAATAGGTTAAGGATAAAAAGAAGCAAGAATAAAAATATAAAATGTTCTTTATTTACTTTTATTTTCTTCATATTTTTTGTAAGCCCTTACTATTTTTTCCACTACGGCATTCCTGACCACGTCGCTTTCGTTAAGGTAAATAAAAGAAATGTCTCCTAAATTTTCCAAAACGTCCTGAAGTTCTATGAGTCCTGAGATTGTCTTATCCGGAAGATCAATCTGGGTTATGTCTCCCGTTACAACGGCTTTTGAGTTTTCACCAATTCTGGTTAGGAACATTTTCATCTGCGTGTGCGTTGTGTTTTGCGCTTCGTCAAGAATTACAAAAGAATCTTTTAGATTTCTTCCTCTCATAAATGCGAGGGGTGCAATTTCTATAATTCCATTATCCATATATTGTTGCATTTTCTTTTGAGGCATCATTTCATATATTGCGTCATAAAGAGGAATCAGGTATGGTTTAACCTTTTGTTCGTAATCTCCCGGAAGAAAACCGAGGTTTTCTCCGGCCTCTACAGCTGGTCGTGCAAGAATTATTCTCGAAACTTTTTTGGAAAGTAACGCCGAAATAGCTGAAGCTACAGCAAGATAGGTTTTTCCTGTGCCTGCCGGTCCTATTGCAATTGTTATTACCCTCTTTTCTATTTCTTCGAGATATTTTGATTGATTAGTTGTTCTTGGTTTTATTACATCATCCGGCAGCAAAATAATATTTTTTTTGTTTTCTTTTGCATGCAGGAAATATTCTATATCGCTTGTAGTAAGGATTCCTCTATCTCTGAGCGATTGGGTAAGTTTATCTATCAGGTTAATAGATTTGGTTACTCTATCTTTTTCGCCAGCTATTGTCAAATGGGAGCCTCTGACGGTTATCTTTACTCCCAGGTGTTCCTCAAGGAAATTCAGATTTTCGTCTTTGACACCCAAGAGTGCTACACTTGACACTTTTTCCAAATTTAAAGATTGTCTAAACATAGCTTATGAAAAATAACCCTCCCATTAAATATTTAACAAGAGGGCTATTTTTATAACTATTATGGTAAAAACAAGTTAAGGTCTTGGGATAAAGAGGTTCCACCCTGGTTGTATTAAATTAGGATCACTGATTTTATCCTTGTTTGCCTTATAAATGTCGTTCCATCTTGTATATTTACCGAAACCATAAATTTCAGAACTTTCTGCTATTCCACAAAGATAATCTCCCACTTTAACCTTATACCAGGAGATTTGTTCAAGTTTCTCTTCGAGTTCCGTTTTCTCTGCTTCAAGTTCTGCTATTAATGCGTCCGAAGATGAAACTTCAGCCTGAAGAGCATCAATTTGTTCCTGTAAATCTGAAAGCTGTACTTTTAAATTTTCTTCTTCAACGGTTAAGGCGTTGATAATAGAGTCCGCCTGAGCCGGTGTCCATTTTTGGGATGCCAGGGATTCGGTCATGATCTCTTCTTCTATCATTTCCTCTTCTATGACTTCCTCTTCTTCTATCATTTCCTCTTCTATGACTTCCTCTTCCATCATTTCTTCGTCATATTCATCCTGAGCCAAAAGTCCAAAAGAGAAACAACACAGCAATAGTAATGCAATTAGAAAATATCTCATATTTACCCTCCTCTTCCTTAAGGCTTTGGTAGGTTGAGTACCCAACCAGGCAGTATTAAATTAGGATCTTTAATTTTATCCTTATTTAGATCATAGATGCCTTTCCAACTTGAGACACCTTCTTTTGCGGCAATCTTTGCCAGGTAATCACCAGGTTCGACTCTGTACAAGTCGTCGCATACAGCTGGACAAGACCTAACCTTTACTTTCAGCTCAGCAACATCGGTTTCCAATTCGCTAAGTGTCGCTTCATTGTCAGATTTTTTCATCTCTAAGTCAGAAAGATTTCCCTCGGCGTCTGCCACCTCTGATTTAAGTCCGTTAACGGCTTGTTCTCTTGCCGTCAACTCATCCATCTGTTCCTGGGAAGCGTATTGTGTACATCCTACCATTAAAAGAATGGCTAACACTCCCACTAAAAGTTTTTTCATAGATACCTCCTTTTTAGTGTTTGTTCCACTGATACAACTAATACTATAAACAATTTCAAGCATTTTGTCAAGGATAAAATTTTAAATAGCTCCGAGGGGAATCGAACCCCCATCTTCACCTTGAAAGAGTGATGTCCTGAGCCATTAGACGACGGAGCC
>CAZRYJ010000019.1:0-14483 GCA_964604245.1 uncultured bacterium
TGAATAAACAAGACTTTTTCTCATTATAAACGTGATAATAATTTTTGGGGATGGGGGTTAGCGGCTTGACTTTGGGTTAAAGGATATTAATATAATCCCATGATGGATTTAGATGAAATAATGTCGCGAAACGAGAGATATCCTATAAAGAAAGAACGTTTTTCTACTTTGAAGAATTTTTTAAAGAAGGTTCTCTCTTTAAAGAGATTTCTTCCTTTGAAAAAACGTAGATTTATTATATTGAACAGTGTATTTTTCATATTTGGTGCAGTGATTGGAATAAATTTGTCAATATTAAGTAGTTTACCTGATGTTGATTCTTTGGCTAATTATGAGCCGAAGCTTTCTACCGGCATTTACGATATAAATGATAAACTTATTTTGGAAGTTTTTGAGCATAGAAGAATACCGATAATTCTTGATTCTCTTCCGGATTATATACCTGCAGCTGTTGTTTCTCTTGAAGACAAAAGATTCTACGATCATTTTGGTATTGATATTAAAAGACTGACTAAAGTTGTTTGGTTAAATTTCGTAAGGAAAATTGGTCGGAAAAAATGGGGAGCAGGCGCCAGTACAATTACTCAACAACTTTCAAGGAATATTTTTCTTACTTTGAGAAAAACTCTTCTAAGGAAGGTGGAGGAAATATACCTTTCTCTTTTAATTGAAAGGAGATACACAAAAAAAGAAATACTTGAAATGTATTTAAATGAAATTTATTGGGGGTATGGGAATCATGGTGTGGGAGCAGCTTCTCGTTACTATTTTGGTAAGATCCCGGATAGTTTATCCGTTTCTGAAACAGCTGCTCTTGTGGGTTTGATTCGGTCTCCGGGATACTATTCTCCGTATAATAGTTATGAGAGATTTATTGAACGTCGAGATCTGGCTTTGAATGAAATGTTTAAAGAGGAAGCAATTTCGAAAGTTGAGCTTGATTCTGCACTTGCGGAATCTCTTGTAGTCATAGATCACTCAAAAGAAAAAATTGTAGGGCCTTATTTTATAAATGAAACAAAAAGGAGAATGGAAGCACTTTTTGGTAGGGCGTATATAACCTGGGGAGGATATAAGGTTTATACGACAATGAATCAGGATATGCAGGTGAAAGCTGATAGTATTATGGAGTGGGGTCTCAAGAGGGTTGAGCTATACTGGCATCTAACAAAGAAAGAAGCTATTCCGGATTCTCTGATTCATTCTGAGAATATTCCTTATCTACAGGGAGCGATGGTGGTTATGGATCCCGGGACTGGTTATGTGCTTTCCCTTATTGGAGGTAGGGATTATAAACATAGCCTGTATAATAGAGCTATCCAGGGTAAGAGACAGGCTGGTTCGGCTTTCAAACCTTTTCTTTATACTTCGGCTATTGATAACGGATTTTTGCCTTCGGATTTTGTTTTTGATCTTCCGATGATTAAAGAATTGGGAGGAGAAGTTTATGCACCTAAAAACTATGACGAGACTTTTATGGGAAGAATTACTTTGCGAACAGCTTTAAAGAAGTCCAGAAATGTTGCTTCTTTAAATCTATGCCAGGAAGTTGGACCCTTTTCTGTTGTTGAGTATGCCTATCAAATGGGAATAGAAAATCCTCTTCAACCTGTTCTTTCGATTGCGCTTGGATCATCAGATGTTTCGCTTCTGGAAATGGTTCGCGCTTATTCAACAATTGCAAGTTTTGGTGAGAAAGTTAACCCTATATTTATACGTAAAGTCGTCGATAGATACGGCAATACCGTATACGAAAATAGAGTTGTTAAACAGAGAGTTCTTTCTGATGCTACCGCATATATAGTACTGAATATGATGGAGAGTGTTTTTGAAAGTGGTGGTGGGACTGCTTTTTATGCAAGAAGAAGCGGTTTTGCAAAGCCGGCGGGAGGAAAAACCGGTACCACAGATGACTTTAGCAATGCCTGGTTTGTAGGATTTACTGCGAGTCTTAATGTGGGTGTTTGGGTTGGATACGATTACCCTAGGAGTATAGGAAATGGTGCAAGCGGTGGGGCGGTGGCCCTTCCTATATGGACTGAATTTATGAAAGCGGTTTGTGATTCTACTATGAACTATGATTTTCCTGTTCCGGAAAGTGTAGAGTTCAGGTATATTTGTTCTGAAAGTGGGGAATTGGCAACTTCAAGATGTCCTAATGTTGTAAAAGAAATATTCAGAAAGGGGAACATACCCAAGACTCAGTGCCGGCTTCATGGTAAGGGAAGACCAAGGATAGAAAGGCCAATAGAGATGCTTGATGGGTTTAATTTTTAGGAGGACTTTATGAAAAGAGATATTTTTTATTTTTCTGTTATTTTATTTTTATTGTTAGCATCCGGGTTTTTTTACGTACGAAAATACTCTCCGCTATATAATAGACTGCTTGAATACAAAGAAGAAAATAAGACTCTTGTTTCTATCGTAAATGATTTAAGAAAAACTACAGAAAAAGCAGATACACTCGGAGAGGAAGAAAAAGTAAATTACTTGGTTCAAGATATTAGAGATATGGTTGAAGGTGTCGAAATCGAGCTTGAAAGGGAAGCAATATCAATTACTTTGCCCTGTAAAAAAATGTTTCCTCCGGGTTCGGTAGAATTAAGTGAGGAGGGGCAGGAGACCTTACTCAGAATAGCGAATGTTTTAAAAGAAATGCCTGAAAGGGATATCCGAATAGAAGGACATACTGATAATACAGGTATATCCGGAAGTTTGAAGGAAGAATATCCTACTAATTGGGATCTTTCTGCAAAAAGAGCGGTTAATGTTGTTAAATTTTTAATTGCTAAAGTAAACATAGAGCCGTCTCGTCTGGCAGCTGTAGCTTTTGGAGAGTATAGACCAATCGCGGATAATGGTACTGAAGACGGACGAAATAAGAATCGAAGAATTGTGATTGATGTTTTGCCGGAGTAAACTAAAAGAGAGAATTGCCACGTGTCAACACAGATACACACTGATAAAAAAATATTTTTTTTGAAACAAAAAAGTATTTAAGGATGGGTGGATGATTAATCCGTGCTAATCCATGAAAATCAGTGGCTAATTAAGGGTTGAGGGGTAGGTTTAAAACAATAAAAAATCTTGTGTTAATCTGTGTAATCTTGTGGTTAAATAAAAAAAAGGAGGAAATTTTAATGAGAGTTTTGATCTGTGATGCGATAGCAAAGGATGCCGTTGATGGTTTGAAGGGACTCGGAATTGAAGTGGTAGAGAACACTTCAATTGAAAAGGAAGAACTGGCTGGAATTATAGCTGACTTTGATGGAGTTATAGTAAGAAGTAGGACTAAAATAAGAGAAGATCTTATTGATATGGCAGCAGGAAGTGTAAAATTTATAGTTAGAGCAGGGGTAGGACTTGATAATATTGATGCAGAATATGCAAGACAGAAAGGAATCGAGGTTATAAATACTCCTGAAGCTTCGACAAATGGTGTTGCAGAATTGACTGTTGCACACATGCTCGCACTCTTAAGGCATATACCTCAGGCAACTGCCAGTATGAAAATTGGCAACTGGCCTAAGAAGGAATTTAAGGGCAATGAGCTTGGTTCCTGCACGGTGGGTATTGTAGGTCTGGGAAGGATTGGCAAAAGAACAGCTGAATTAGTTAAATGTTTTGGAGCGGAGATTATTGGTTATGATCCTTATGTTGAGGAAGTTCAGGGTATAGATATTAAAATGGTTGAGTTGGATGATTTGCTTACTACCTCGGATATCGTCTCGCTTCATTTACCTCATAACGATGAAACCCATCATTTGATAGGTGAAGAGGAACTTGGAAAAATGAAAAACAGTGCGTATCTGGTGAATTGTGCTAGGGGAGGAATTATTGATGAGGATTCGCTTTATAAAGTGCTTAAAAATGGGAAAATAAAAGGTGCCGCACTTGATGTATTCGAAGAGGAACCTCCAAAGGATTTAAAATTGATGGAATTGAACAATTTTATATGTACTCCGCATTTGGGTGCGCAGGCTATTGAATCTTCGAATAGGGTAGGAAAAGAGGTCGTTAAAAAAGTAGCATCTAAATTGTGAGGAAGGCAACGTTTTCTTGCAATGTGCGAAAAGCTTTCTTATTTTGCGAAAGCAATTTCCCTTAAGATCTTGATTATTAGTGTCTTAAATTTTGGAATAGTTTTTGCATTTTATTCTAATGGCTTTTTGAAAATTTAGCGGAGCGTTTGTTATAGTAGTTATCCACTCTTAAATTTTTAGCTTTTTTCTAAGCTTTAAACGTTAGAGGGGGGAGTAGAGAAAAAATACCTTGACAAAAATTTTTTTTTTCTTAAATTTCTTTTATGGTAAGGTTTTTAGAAGGTTATGAATAATCATTTGACATTTAAATCCGGATTGCACAGAAATTTTTTTGAAAATGATATTTTTTTTGTATATCTTAAACAAATAAATAGGAGGAGTAGCTTTGAGCGATAAAGGTAAAACTAAAAAACCATCTAAGGAAAAGCTTAAGGGTCCTCGTAAGAAAGTAGAAGAAAGTAACCTCAAGGAAAATTTGCTGGATGCTCTTTTGGAGAATATTCCGGATTTGATTTACTTTAAAGATAAAGAATCTCGTTTTGTTGAGGTAAGTAAAGCCAAAGCAGATCAAGTTGGTCTTGCAAAAGAAAAAGTGATCGGTACAACAGATTTTGATTATTTTACCGATGAACACGCAAGACAAGCTTACGAGGATGAGCAGAAAATCATAAAAACCGGTAAGCCCTTATTGAATAAAGTTGAAAAAGAAACGCATCCCGACGGGAAGGTAACATGGGTTTCAACAACGAAAATTCCCAGATATGATAAAAAGGGAAAAATTATTGGTATTTTGGGTATTTCAAGAGATGTTACCGGAACAAAAGAATTGGAAGAAAAAATAAAAACGAAATTTGAAAAAGTTCGAAAAGAGGCAGTATCTAAAAGTCGTTTGCTTAATGCCCTTTTGGATCATATTCCTGATCGTATTTATTTTAAAGATAAAGAAAGTCGCTTTCTGGCTGTTAGCAGTTCAAAAGCTAAAGGTACTGGTCTTTCCAGAGAAGATTTTGTAGGAAAGAATGATTTTGATTTCTATAGCGAAGAAAAAGCAAAGGTGATGCGTGGAGACGAACAAAAAATAATGGCAAGCGGAAAACCAATTGTAGACAAAGTACTGAAAATTGAGTTGCCGAATGGTAAAGAGGTGTGGGTTTCTATAACCAAGGTTCCTTTTTATGATGATAAAGGAAATGTCAGGGGTACATTAGGAATTACAAAGGATGTTACGCGGCTAAAGACTCTTGAACTAGAAAAAGGAAAAAAGATAGAAGCACAGAGAGAGGAACTGATAGAACTCTCAACGCCTGTGATTGATGTATGGGAAGGAATCCTTACCGTACCTATAATGGGCGTTCTTGATAGCGAGAGAGCATCAAGAGTTTCAGAAAGTTTGTTAACCCAGATAGTTGAGAAAAATGCAGTTTCGGCTATTATTGATATTTCAGGTATAAGTTCAGTGGACAGCGCAGTTGCCGATCTCTTGATTCGTACAGCAAAAGCAGTTAAATTGGTGGGTGCGGAAGCTATATTAACCGGAGTTGGAGTGGAAATAGCTCAGACGATTGCTGATTTAGGGATTGATATGGAAGGCCTTAAGACAATGTCTACCCTTAAAGATGGTTTGAAATACGTAATTAATCGCAGGAAAAAGGCATTGTAAGATATGTTTCTTCCATGTTTTAAGGTCAAAAATTTGTTCCCGATTGGCAGGGTTTATGAGATAAAGACCTTTTACTGGATAAGTAGGAGGTAGTATTTTGGCTAAGAAAAATGATAAAAAAGAGATAGAAAGATTACGCAGGGAGAATGAGGAATATAAAAAATTAATAGAAGAAATGAGCGAGGGTTTCGCTTATCTGGAGGAGGATTTAACTTTCTCTTTTACTAATCCCGCATGTGATAGTCTTTTTGGGGTTCCCGAGGGGGGGTTGATGGGTAGGAAGCTTGAAGATTTTTTGAGTTCTGAGGCTGCTAAAGATGTACGGAAAAAAATTAGAACAAAAAAGAAAAATAAGAAAAATGTCTTTGAAATGGAGATAAAAACCGGAGATGACAAAAGGGGTTATTTATTGATAAGGTCAAATTCTCAGTTAGATGAAAAAGGTAGATTCGCAGGTTCCTTCGTCTTTTTCTACGATATTACAAAACGAGTTAGGATGGAAGAAGAGCTTATTTTTGAAAGGGGTTTATTAGATTCGCTTCTTAGTACCATACCTGATCATATTTATTATAAAGATAAAGAAAGCCGTTTCATTAAAGTTAGCAAATCGCTGGCTGAATGGTTCGGAATGAAAAGTATGGATGAATTAATGGGTAAATCGGATTTCGATTTTTTTACCGAAGAACATGCAAAACCAGCCTATGAAGATGAACAGGAAATAATGAAAACCGGTAATCCAATAGAAGGGAAGGTCGAAAAGGAGACTCATCCAGATGGAAGAATAACCTGGGTTTCGACAACTAAAGTTGCCAGGTATGATAAAAAAGGAAATATAATTGGTATTTTAGGTATTTCAAGAGATGTAACAGAAAAGAGATTTTGGGAAATAGAAAGGGAAGAGAAGATGGAAGCACAAAAAGAGGAGCTCATAGCTCTTTCTACTCCCGTAATTGATGTATGGGAAGGAGTTCTTACTGTTCCGATATTAGGGGCTCTTGATAGTGAAAGAGCATCGAGAGTTTCAGAACATTTGTTAACCCAGATAGTGAGGAAGAGAGCAGGAATAGCTATTATAGACATTTCTGGAATAAGTGCGGTAGACAGTGCGGTTGCTGATCGCCTTATACGTACAGCCAAAGCGGTACGATTGGTGGGAGCTGAAGCTATATTAACCGGAGTAGGAGTAGAGATAGCTCAAACGATTGCCGATCTTGGAATTGATATGGGGGGTCTTAAGACAATGTCTACCCTGAAAGACGGTTTGAGATATGTTATTTCACGCAAAAAAATGAGTGTAGAAGAGGAGAAAAATGGCTAGATTGACATGTATGCATTTAGGCGAGATTCTTGTTGTTCCTATTCAGGAAGAACTGCATGACACTGCTGCCGAGGAAGCAGGAGAGAAGATAATCAGAGAAGCAGATAATTCCAATATTAAAGGAGTAGCTATAGATATTTCTGCTCTTGATATCGTGGATAGTTTTCTTGGTAGATTACTGCAAAAGATTGCCTGTGGGCTTAGGGCTATGGGAAAGGAAGTTATACTTGTTGGGATTCAGCCGGAGGTGGCAGTTGCTCTCGTTGAGCTTGGTTTATATCTTGAGGATATAACCACTGCGTTTGAACTTGATTCGGCTTTGGAAAAATTAAGAGAAATGATAAATGAGGATTCTAAATGAAGGAGGAGATCTTACGTATCCCCATAAATAAAGAAATAGATGTCTTAATTGCCAGACGTGAGATAAAGGGCGAAGCTGAACGTATAGGTTTTAGGTGGATCGATCAGACGAGAATTGCTACAGCCGTTTCGGAACTCACAAGAAATATAATAAAGCATGCTTATAAGGGAGAAGTTATAGTTAACAAAGATGACGGAGGGTTAGAGATCATATGCCAGGATGAAGGTCCGGGTATTCCGGATGTTGAGCAGGCTTTAGAAAGAGGATACAGTACTACGAATTCACTTGGTATTGGACTTATCGGGGCTAAACATCTTATGGATGATTTTAAAATTGAAAGCAATGATAGCGGGACAAAGATCACCACTTATAAAAAGTTGAAATGAGTACGAAAGAAATATTTCCTTCCATAAAATTTGTGGTCGAATCCGATGAAGATATTTATAGAGCTCGTTCGGAGATGGCTAAGTTTGCGGGTAGTATTAGTTTAACAGAGCAGGAAATTGAAGAACTGAAAATTGTAATAACAGAGATTTCAAAAAATATTATAAAACATGGTTCTTCAGGGAAGTTGAGTATTTTTTTTGAAAAAGGTGCGGAGAAAAGTGTATATATCGAAGCTGAGAATCCTACTGATAATTCGGATACGACAAAAATCTTTGATGATGGATACAGTACTGCAAATACTCTGGGAATAGGTCTGGGAGCCGTAAAGAGATTACTCACAGATGTTAAAGTTAAGGTGGAAGAAGGTAAATTTACTTTGATCGGTAAGAAAGTATTTACCGAAAAGAAGAATAGTATTATACAAACCAGTGTGTATAGTCGTCCCAAACCGGGATTCAAAGCCAATGGAGATGCTTATTTTATAAAGCGATATGAGGATAAGGCGGTAGTGGCGGTTGTAGATGGTATAGGCCATGGAGATAAGGCTAGTGAGGCGAGTAAAATGGCTTTAAAAGTTCTTGAAGATAAATTTAGAGATGATCTCGAGCAAATAGCTATTACCATTCATAGAAAATTACATGGAACTAGAGGTTGTGTAATGGGGATTGTTCGTATAAATAAAGAAGGTAAAATAGAATATCTTGGAGTGGGAAACATTCGTACGCAGATTTATACAGTAGAAATGTATAAGCGCCTTGTTTCCTTTGACGGTTTATTGGGTAGTAATATGAGAACTCTCCGGACCGATCGTCTTACTCTTAGTACACCCTGTTTGATAGTCTTGCATTCGGATGGAGTATCTTCTTTTAATTTTGATGATAGACGGATTATATACAGACCAATTATGGAAATTACGAAAGAGTCTTTCGAGAAGCATAAGAAAAGTTCGGATGATGCCACTTTATTGATTGCGCGGATTCCGTAACGAGGTAAAACCACTAAAATGGAAATAAAAAAACAAAAAATTACCACAGAGAACACAGAGAAATTAATTGTGATTAAAAAAGAAAAGAATACAGAGAACACAGAGAAAAATAAAAAAAATAAAAAAGAAATAGCCACTGATGAACACAGATAAACACAGATTTAAAATATTTGTTTTATTGTTTAAAAATAAAAAATATTGGGGGAGTTTGAGTAATCTTGTGTTAATCTGTGAAATCTTGTGGTTACTATAAAGGAGGTCTATAATGGCTAAAAAAGAAAAAAGTAAAGCGGAATTCGAAAAAGAATTGAAGGCTTTAAGGAAAAAAAATGAAGTATTAGAATTGGATAGGGGTTTATTAAATTCACTTTTAAAGCATATCCCGGAGAATATATATTTTAAGGATAGAGAAAGCAAATTTGTCAGGATAAGTCAGGCTTTTGCCGATTATATGAGATTTAAGAGTATTGAAGAGATAATCGGTAAGACCGATTTTGATCTTTTCGATGAAGAGCATGCAAGACCCGCTTTTGAAGATGAGCAGAAGATAATGAAGACTGGAGAACCTATACAAAAGGAAGAAAAAGAAGTATATCCTGACGGAAGTGAGAAATGGGTCGAAACGACCAAGGTTCCCAGATACGATGAAAAAGGAAAGATTATAGGTACTTTTGGAATTTCAAGAGATATAACGGAGAAGAAGCTCTGGGAAATGGAGAGAGAAAAGAAATTAGAGGTACAGCGCGAGGAACTTATAGAACTTTCAACTCCTGTGATCGATGTATGGGATGGAGTTCTTACTGTTCCTATATTGGGTTCTCTTGATAGTGAAAGAGCATCAAGAGTTTCTGAGGCTTTGTTGACCCAGATAGTGGAGAAGAGCGCAGGAATAGCAATTATAGATATTTCAGGTATAAGTGCGGTAGACAGCGCGGTTGCAGATCGCCTTATACGTACAGCCAAAGCGGTACGATTGGTGGGGGCTGAGGCTGTATTGACCGGGGTAGGAGTAGAGATAGCTCAGACGATTGCCGATCTGGGGATCGATATGGAAGGTCTTAAAACGATGTCTACACTAAAAGACGGTTTAAGATACGCTATTTCCAGAAAAAGCAAATAAAAGGCAGTAAGTTATATTTTAGAACGTAAAGGCAGGGTTTTTTTTGAAAAAGTAAAACATATTTGTCTTTAGGGAATTATTAATTTTTACTATAAGTGTTAAAATCCGAAAAATTATATTGACAATTCAAAATAGATTGGTAAAATACATTATAAAAGATGAAAACCCGAAAGAAACGAAAAGAGTATAGTCTGGATATTTCTGATGATTATAAGGAGAAGTATGAACCTCTGCTCAATAATATGAGAGAAGGTTTTGCGCTTGTAGATGAGGAGGAGAATTTTGTGGAACTAAGCAGATTGAAAGCTCTTAGCGAAGTATTAAGTAGAGAAGAAATGCGAGGGAAAGAGTTATTGAAAGTTAATATTGATGGAAATGTTTGTATAATCAGAGAGAGCAAAGGGGTGTTTAAATGAATGAAAAAACCAGGGATTACAAAGAGAGTGATAATATTACGGTAATGAATGTTCTTCTAATTGAAGATGCTTCGTTTGCGGTTACTTTTATTAGAGAGACTCTGACTTATTGTGAGGAAGCCGAATTAGTTAAAGCCACGAAGTTTGCGTTAACCAATGTGGAAACTCTTGGGGAAGCACTTAAGTGTCTTTCGGAAAACGAATTTGATCTTATTTTGCTTGATCTTAATTTGCCGGATAGTAAGGAATTGAACACTCTTGATAGTGTAAGGAAAAATGCTCATAGGGTACCAATAGTTGTAATAACCGCGTTAAGTGATGAGGGTCTTGCGCTTGAAGCAATGAAGAGAGGAGCAGAAGGCTTTCTTGTTAAGGGACAAATGGGTGTAAATGCACTTTTGCAGACGATATTCTTTGCCGTAGAACGCCACCAGATTCTGATTAAATTGGAGGAAAAAGTACGGGAACTGGGGAGAAGCGAAGCTCGTTTTAAGAATATAATAGAAAAAATCGAAGATGCCTTAATAGTTGCAGATAAGGAAGGAGTGGTACAGTTTGCAAATAGTTCTTCGAAGAAGTTTCTTGGAGCATCTCCTGAAGATCTTATAGGTGAAGATTTTAAGTTTCCTTTGGATGTTGATCAATTGAAAGAAATTGAAGTGGGTGGCAAAGGAAAAAGGGGAACCAAGGCAGAAATGAGAATCACCGAGACCCAGTGGGAAGGAGACGGAGCATATCTTATTCTACTCCGAGACCTTCAAGATGGTAAGAGTAAAAAGTAAGTTATTGAAAATTATATATATTTTTAGAGGAGGAATTTTTGTCTGATTTATCGATTCATGTTTCCCGGGGATGCCTTGTTGTCCCTATTCAAGGAGATATTGATGATGAAAGGATGCAAGCGATCCAGAAGCAAGTTTTAGAAGGTGTTGAGGAAACAGGAGTGAAAGGAGTGGTGATAGATTTATCCGGAGTTAGTATTATAGAGCCTTATTATGCGGGTATTATTGACAAGACTGCTAAAATGATAAATTTATTAGGAGCCAGGACTGTGCTTTCGGGGATAAGACCCGGAGTTGCTATTTCTCTTTCGGATTCTAATTTCGAGTTTGAGTCAATATATGAAACTGCGCGAACTTTTGAAGATGGAATTGAAAAACTTCAGTCTGTAATTGTATCCGATGAAAAAGTAGAATCAGTTGAAGCAGAAGTTGAAGGAACTGGAGTTGAAGGAGAAATTGAAGTGGGTGAAGGGGTGATTGAAGTAGAGGAGGAAGTCGAAGAAGGGGACGGAATGGAAGAAGTTAAGGAAGAAGCCTTTTTCGAAGTAGAAGAGGAAGAGGACTTTGACTAATGTTTGAACTTGGGAAAATTTCTTTGAAAGATAATAAATATCTTATTGAGAAAAGGAATAAATTGCTTGATTTGATAGGAGCTCTCGGATTTGGAGAAGTTACGGCAACAAGACTTACAACTGCTGCTTCTGAAGTGATTCGCAACGTAGCTGGAACAGGCGATGAATCCAGACTTGAGTTATTTATTGATGAGAGAAAAGGGAGATTTGGCTTATTGATTCGTTTTTTTTCCGCTGATGATATTTCCGAAGATGCTAAGATTTTGAAGGTGATGTTTGACGAAACAGATTGTTCCTTTTCTGGAAATGGCATAAATATTCTGAGTTCTTTTAAATTTATTCCCGATTACTCTTTTAAACCAACCGAAAATTTTATAAATAGAGAAAGAGAGAAGATTAGTCGTCTCACACGCGACGAACTTTACGGGGAACTCAAGAAGTCATATTCGAATCTTGAAGGAGAGATTGAAGCGCATAAAAGAACCGAAGAAATGTTAGAAAAAGCAAAAATTCAAGCTGAATCGGCAAATAAAGCTAAAAGTGAATTTTTAGCTTCAATGAGTCACGAAATACGTACTCCTATGAACGCAATTATAGGAATGACAGAACTTCTTTTAGATACATCTCTTTCTAATGAACAGAAAGGATTTGTACAAACCCTCGGTAAAGCAGGGGATGCATTGCTTTCTTTGATAAATGCTATACTGGATCTTTCGAAAATAGAAGCAGGTGATGTTGAACTCGAAGAGACGGATTTTGATCTTGCCGAACTGATAGAAGGAACCTGTGATGTTATGGCGATTCGCGCTCATAAGAGGAATATAGAGTTTTTAAGCAGAGTTGAACCTGATGTGCCGATAAATATAGTTGGTGACCCCTCAAGGCTCAGGCAGATAATAGTGAATCTTATCGGAAACGCGATAAAGTTTACCGATGGCGGTGAAGTGGTTCTTAATGTAGGTCTTTTGAAGAAGGGGGATCCTGAATATCGTGAATCCGTTGATGCGAAGAGCCTTTGTTTGTTTTTTTATGTAAAGGATTCAGGTATTGGGATACCAAAGGACAAACAGGACAAAATATTTGAAAGTTTCAAACAGGCTGATTCTTCCACTACCAGGAGATATGGGGGAACCGGTTTGGGCTTAAGCATTTCTAAAAAAATTACTACGTTGATGGGTGGTAGGATGTGGGTCGAAAGTGAAATAGGAAAGGGCAGCAAATTTTGCTTTACAGCTATTTTTAAACCTCAGAAAGCAAAGTCGAAGGAGACTTTTGTTAAACCGGGAGAAATCGACGTTAAGGGTATATCAACCTTGATTGTCGATGATAATGCGACGAATAGATTGATTTTAAGAGAAATTCTATCGGTATGGGATGCGGAAATAACGGAGGCGGAAGGTGGAAAGGAAGCTATTTCTATAATTAAATCGGCTTATAAAAAAAATAAACCCTACGATTTGGTTCTTCTGGATTGTCGTATGCCGGAGATTGATGGTATAGGAGTAGCGAAATTCTTAAGAGAACAAAAAAATTCTGAGTCGACTACCGTAATGATGTTGTCTTCAGACTATAAAACAAACGATTTAAAACAAATAGATAAGTATGGGATTGGTGCATATCTTGTAAAGCCGATAAAAAGAAAAGAATTGAAAAATGCTATCCTGACTACTCTCGGTTTATGGAAAGCTCAAGTTGGGAAAGAAAAGTTAAAGGAGGCAAAGAAGGCCGCGGTTTCTATACCTCATCTTAATATATTGCTTGTTGAGGATAATCCGGATAACCGTTTACTTATTAAAGCATTTCTCAAGAAAACTCCAATAGAAATAGAGGAAGCGGAGAATGGACAGATAGCAGTGGATAAGGTTAAAAACAAGGAATATGATATAGTTTTAATGGATATGCAGATGCCGATAATGGATGGTTATACAGCCACTAAAACCATTAGAGAGTGGGAAAGGGAAAATGATAGGAGTGAGACGCCTATTCTGGCTCTAACCGCTTATGCTATGAAGGAAGATAGAGATAAAACATTAGAAGCCGGTTGTAGTGATTACCTTACTAAACCCTTAAAAAAGGAAAAACTTTTAGAAGCTCTCCTAAGATTGACAGGGAAGTAAGAATTCTAATTTTTTAAACGGAACGGTTGTGAAGGATAAATGAGATAATAATAAACCAGAACATACTTCGATGGATACGAAAAAAAAGAAAAAAATCCTTATAGTTGAAGATGACGAGAAATTTGCTCAAGTCCTTTCAAAGCAACTCGAGAAAAACAATTATGACGTGTCTCATGTTGAGAAACTTTCTGAGTTTTTAGAGAGTATAAAAGACGAAAAGTTTGATTTGGTGTTATTGGATATTGGTTTGCCGGATAGTTCGGGACTTGAAACTTACGAGAAAGTTTCCGAGATGGTACCCAATGTTCCAGTTGTGGTTTTGACCGGACTTGATGATGAGGAGGTTGCTGTTGGAGCTGTTAAAAAGGGAGCCCAAGATTATCTTGTCAAAGGCGAAGTAGATAATAGAACGTTATTGCGTTCGTTAGACTATGCGATCGAGCGCAGTAGATTATTATTTAGATTGAAAAAATTGCAGGAACTTGTTCTGCAATCTGAACGGATCAAGGTTTTAGTTGAAACTGCCGGTGCTGCTGCGCATGAAATAAATCAACCTTTAACTTCTATTTTTGGTATGCTGGAAATTTTAAAGAGAGATTTAGATAAAGATACCTTAGCACAGCAGAAATTGGATTTTATATTGGGTTCAGCAAATAAAATAAAAGATATAATAAAAAAAATGGGAAGCGTAAAGCAATACGTTACTAAACCTTATTTGAAAG
>CAZRYJ010000019.1:14583-18220 GCA_964604245.1 uncultured bacterium
CCTCCTTGACTTTTTTATTATGTGTTTTATTTTAGTTTATGGATAAACTTTCTTTTGCCATTTTATGGTTTTTTATATTTGTGAGAGCCGTAATTTTATTTGGTATTGTCTATTTTGTAGTGGTCGAATTCAGAAAATATAAAAAGAGACGAGAGGAAAATGGAAAGCAAGATTAAGGAAGTTATTGAGATTGAAAGAGAAGCAAAAAAAATTATCGACGATGCTCAGAATAAGGCAAACAGTATAAAAACTGACGCAGAAAAGGAAGCAAGAAAAATTGTTTTGCATGCTAAGAAAGAAGCTGAGCTTATAATCGACCGTTACAGGTCAAATCTTTCAAAAACACAAGAAAGAGAGAAAAAAGAAGTCGAAGAAAAAAATGTAACATTGAAAAATGACTGGATGAAACGCTATGATAATGAGAGGGAAGAATTGTTGACCAAATTAATATCTTCTTCTATAAAAGCGTAATAATGGGTTATTCAGTATATCCAAAATTAAGGGCAATATACTCTTTTCTTCCGACTTCTGAAGATATCGAAAGTTTTCTGAGAGCTGAAGGGGTTTCGGATTTCAGGAACAGGTTTGAGAAAACGCTTTTTCTTAAAAGATTTCCTCTGTTAGATAATGATTTGGAAGGTTATTTGAAAATGATCCCTTTTTCTCTTGCGAGGATAGTAAGGAAGCAAATACCCGGAGCATCAGCTTTTTTCTTTGATGCTTATATTAAAGGTTATGAGTTGAGAGATATTAAGGATATAATAAATGGGGGTGAAGGATTTTTTATTGATGAATTACGTGATAAAAGTTTTGATATGGAGAGCTTGGATGATTATATGCAAAAGGGATTATGGAAAGAATGTTGGAATTTAGCGTTTTCAAAATATAAAGAAAGAAGTAATAAAATTGACATTGAAGTTGCTTTAGACCAATGTTATTATTCTTATTTCCTCAAAGAAATTCGTAATCTACCATATGAAGAAATCAATGGAACAGAAGAGTTTCTTCTTATTTTGATAAATTTCAAAAATAGACTCTGGTTATATCGCCTTAAACAATTTTATAATTTACAGGATTTTGAGATAAAAAGATTTTTAATTCCAAAAGGTGAAGTTTATGAGAATTTCGCGATGAATGAAGGTATTTCTGAAGAAGTTTTTATAAGAGAATTTGGCAGTATTTGTTATTGGGATTTTAAATTCAGGATGTACTCAATGAGGTCTATCCTGGCTTTTTTCTTTTTTTTATCACTCAGAATAAACAAAATACTTTCTATTTATAGAGGTAAATTATTATCCCTTGATGGAGAGCGATTTAAAGAAATATGGGGTGAGCTTTATGTGGGTTCCTGAACCCATGACCCAGTTTTTACTTGCAACTACGGACAAAGACTTACCTGTAGTTTTTGAGTTTATAAGTAAAGAATGTAAATTTCATATTGTCGAATTCTCTCATCGTTATTTACAAGAACCCGGTTACAAAGAGATTTATATTAGATTAGAAGATTATAATAGAAAGCTGAAAGATATTATTGAATATTTTAATATCAAAAGCGCGGGAGAAATTCCCTTTAATGCCGTGGAGTTAAGTGAAGTTGCAGATAAAGCCGGTACTTTCTTGAGCGAATTTCAGAAAAAATTAGGTGAAAAACAAGATAGACTTGAAGTATTGAAGAAAGAAGAATTTGAATTAAATCTTGCCTCGGAGCTTTTGACTTTGCTTCCCGAATCGGATATTAACATCGAAGAACTACATAATAGTAAATTTCTCAGAATGTTAGGGGGAACAATACCTTCTTCCGAGCAAGAAAATTTTTTAGAGATTGTAAAAGATAGAGATGTTCTTGTTTTTAGAAGAAAGTCTCAAAATGGTTTTGTGCCGGTTATAATCTTTGCGTCCTTTCTTGAACGGGAATCCCTTGGAAAGGTTCTGGAAGCTGTTAGTTTCAGACAACTGGAGCTTTTTAGCCGTCTGGAAGGTCCTCTTTTAAGTTTGAAGGATAAGATTGAAAGTAAATTTTGGGAAATAAAAGAAGAAAGGACATCCCTTCAGAGTTCTATAAAAAAGATGGGGCGCAATGTTGAAGGTGAGATTCTGAAACTGGAAAAAGATATACAGGTTTCTATGTTAGAGTTAGATTGGGTGGCAAAGACGGCAAGGTCGGAAAAGGTGTTTTTTATCAGTACATATCTGCCGAGTCGGTTAGTATCAGAGGTTAAGAGAAAAGGAGAAAATTTAGAGCTCTATATTCTTAGCGAAGAGAATATAAAAAGAAATAGTGAAGAGGCTGATAAAACGCCTACCAAACTTAACAATCCGCTAATTTTTCGTCCCTTTGAACTACTCGTTAAGTCTTACGGGATACCTTCTTACAGAGGAATAGATCCGACTGTACCTACTGCATTATCTTTCATGTTCCTTTTTGGTATTATGTTTGGGGATTTAGGGCATGGTTTGGTTCTGATTCTGGCAGGTGTCGGACTGTATTTTATAAGGTTGCTAAGGAAATTTGCTGTCTTTCCTTTAGCGTTGGGAATTTCTTCTGCCATTTTCGGGACATTTTTCGGAGAATTTTTCGGAACACATCCTTTTGAACCTTTATGGTTTTCACCCTTTAGTGATCCTGAAAAAGCTATGCTCCTTGCCGTTTATCTTGGTATTATAGTTGTAACTTTTGGTTTTGTTTTGAGATTGATAGAATATATTATGGAAGGCGATTATAATAAATTGTTTTTTTCGGGTCATGGTTTACCCGGTTTCATTTTTTACGTTTCTTCCATTGCGCTTGCTTTTTCTGTAATAAATGGAAATTCCGGTAAGATTGTTATGGTGGAAAGTATGGTCCTGGTTATCAGTGCCTTAGTTGTTGCTATTGGTATTCCTTTGAAAGAAGCCGTTAATAAAGGTTTTGATTCGAATAAATTACTCCTCTCTCTCGGAGATTTTATTCATCTTCCGCTTGCTATGATTTCCAACACGCTTTCTTTCGTGCGTGTTGCAGCCTTTAACATAGGACATGTTATTTTGACGATGTCAATAATAGAAATTGCGGCTGTATTTGGTAAGATGATCGGAGTGGGAAATTATACTACATTGATTTTTGGAAATATCATTATTATTGTTCTTGAAGGAATGATTGTTTTTGTTCAGGGGCTTCGACTTGAGTACTACGAGCTTTATTCCCGTTTTTTTGAAAAGGGAAAAGAAATTTACGAACCTGTAAAAATAAAATAGGAGGTAATTGTGAAAAGATTTAATTGTATAATAGAGGGATTGAGGAAGTTTAATATTGCCGTTACATTTACTGCTTTGTTTTTTGTTGCAATAGGCGCATTGTTAATGTTAACCCCGGTTAATCTTTTCGGACAGGAAAGCGTAATTACACAATCATCCGTCAGTAGTGCAGGATGGGCTTTTCTTGCAGCCAGTCTTTCTATTTCGGTTTCCGTACTGGGAGCCGGAATTGCCCTTTCGAAGATAGGTGCGGCTGCTATGGCTGCTCTAGCTGAAAAACCCGAGATTATGGGTTCTGCGATTGTTTTCGCCGGGCTTGCTGAGGGGCTTTCTATCTGGGGTCTCATTGTTGCCGTACTGATACTTATGAAGGTATGAAAATAAAAGTTATAGGTGATGAATT
>CAZRYJ010000019.1:18320-23235 GCA_964604245.1 uncultured bacterium
AAGGCGCTCGAGCTGATCAAGAGGGTTTTATCGATTAATTTATGAAGAATAATATTAATGAGTTGAGGGAAAAAATAATAAGTAATGCTGAAGAAGAGGCAGAGGTATTGCTTTCGAGAGCACAAAAAGCTAAAGAGCGTGTATTGAAGCAGGCAAAAGAAGAAGAAGAAAAAACAAAAAAAGAGGCGGAAAAAAGAGGAAAACTCTTATTTGAGAAAGATAAATCCAGGATTATTTCCAAAAAGAAAATGAATGATAAAAAAGAATTTTTCACACTGAGGAAACAGCTTTTTGAGCTTCTGCATACTGATTTGGAGAAAAAGTTGATTTCAATGCTAAAAAAAAGTAAGTTGGATAACTGGATAAAATCTTGTTGTGAAGAAGTTCTTAAGATAGAAAAAGAAGTTTCTTTTGTGTCTGGAGAAGAATATATCGGGTATTTCAGGAAAATTTGTAAAGGCATAGAGGGTTTAAATTTCGAAAGTGAACCCATGGAGGCTGGTTTTTTAATAAGAGGAAAAGATGATGAATATGATTTTCGGTTTTCTCTGATTGCCGGAAATATAATAAAACAGAATATGAAAATAATTGCCGATAAATTGGGAGTCACCAGTGGGTGAAGCGATACTTAAAAGGATTGAAGGTCCGATAATTGTATCCAAGGAAACCCGGGACCTTGAAATGAACGAAGAAGTACGAATTGGAGAAGAGGGATTGGTTGGTGAAGTAATAAGAATCACCGGTGATGAAGCTATGATTCAGGTCTATGAAGATACTACAGGTCTTCGACCGGGGATTAAGATATTCGGTATGAATAAGCCTCTTTCGGTTGAATTGGGTCCGGGGTTAATTTCAAATACCTTCGATGGAATTCAACGGCCCCTTACTGTAATAAAAGAAAAACAGGGTATTTTTATAAAAAGAGGATTTCAGGTTCCTTCCCTTTCACGTGATAAGAAATGGAAAGTTGATATAAAAGTGAAAAAGGGAGATACCGTTTCCCCAAATTCTATAGTTGGAGAAACCGAAGAGACTTCTCTTATAAAACACAGAATTTTGGTTCCTCCGGGAATTACGGGAAAAGTAATTGAATTAGGAAAAGTTTCCAGTTATAAGATTGAAGATACTATTTGCGTAGTAGAGGGAAAAGAAAGTAAAAAGATTGAAATTAAATTGTTTCATTCCTGGCCGGTGAGGAAGAAAAGACCTTTTTTGGAGAGACTTTCTCCCCAAGAGATAATGTTTACCGGACAGAGAGTTATAGATACTGTCTTTCCGATTGCAAAAGGAGGAGTTGCAGCGATTCCGGGAGGATTTGGGACAGGTAAAACAGTAACACAGCATTCTCTCGCCAAATGGGCAGACGCTGATATAATTATATACATTGGTTGCGGGGAAAGAGGTAATGAAATGGCTCAGGTCTTAGAAGAGTTTCCTAAGTTAAAAGACCCAAGGTCGGGTAAAACTATTATGGAAAGGACAATCCTGATTGCCAATACTTCCAATATGCCGGTTACTGCGAGGGAGTCGAGTATATATACAGGAATAACAATAGCCGAGTATTTTCGAGATATGGGATATGATGTTGCTTTGATGGCTGATTCCACTTCAAGGTGGGCAGAGGCTATGAGAGAGATATCCGGTAGAATGGAAGAAATGCCTGCGGAAAAAGGTTTTCCTGCTTATTTATCTTCCAGGCTTGCCGAATTTTACGAGAGAGGTGGTCGGGTTAAGGTCCAAGGGGATAGAGTGGGTTCGGTTAGTATAGTTGGAGCCGTTTCTCCTCCGGGTGGAGATTTTACCGAGCCGGTTACCAGTCATACGAAACGTTTCATAGGTACTTTCTGGGCTCTGGATAGGGAGCTTGCCAATTCACGGCATTATCCCGCTATTTCCTGGACGGAGTCTTATTCGGGTTATTTAGATAGGGTCAGTATTTGGTGGGAGAGTAAAGGTTTATCGATTATGGGATTACGTAAAAAATTGATGGAGGTTCTTTTGGAGGATTCCCATCTAAGAGAGATTGTACAATTGGTAGGAGAAGGGGCTCTCCCGGAAATGGAGAGACTTACTTTAAGGAAAGCTGAGCTTATAAAGGAAGGTTTTTTACAACAAAATGCTCTTTCGCAAGTGGATGCGTATTGTTTTCCCGAGAAACAATATCGAATGCTTAAAGTGATTTTTGAATTTGGAGAAGGAGCTGAAGGTCTTTTGGGGATGGGTGTTCCGTTATTCAAAATAGAGGAGTTGTCGGTTTTCGCCGAGATTAAAAGGATGGGGGAAGAAATTGGGAATGAAGATATTGATAAATTCGATGAGATATCTTCGAAAATGGAAAAAGAATTTACTGTTTTGAGGGATGAATATGCGTGAGTTATATGAAAAGAAACATATAGGTGCGAGTGTTATAAGTGGTCCCCTTATTGTTGTTGAGGGAGTTGGGGATGTTGGCTTTGGAGAAATGGTGGAAATTGAACAGGGAGATATACGAAGAGTGGGCAAAGTGATTGAGGTTGATGATGACAGGGCTGTAATTCAGGTCTTTTACGGTACGAGCGGGATAAGTAGAGAAAAAGTCAGGACCAGATTTACAGGATCCCCTATTACTATTTCCGTATCCGAGGAAATGCTTGGTAGGGTTTTTGATGGGCTTGGTAGACCTCTGGATGGAGGTGGAGAAGTCCTGGGAGTAGAAGAGAAAGATGTTAATGGTTTTCCTTTAAATCCGGATGTAAGGGAGTATCCCAGGGATAATATTATAACGGGAATATCTGCGATAGACGCTCTTTCGACTCTGATACGTGGACAAAAACTGCCGATATTCTCAGGAGCCGGATTGCCGCATAATGAAATGGCGGCACAGATTGTAAATCAAGCGAGGATCTCTACAGAGGAAGAATTTGTGATTGTTTTTGCGGCGATAGGAATCAAGGCTGACGAGGCAGATTTCTTTCAGAAGAGATTTGAGGAAGGTGCCGAGTTAAAACGTTTGGTTACTTTTCTTAATCTTGCCGATAGTCCTTCAGTTGAGAGAATTATTACTCCTCGTTGTGCTCTTACGGTAGCTGAGTTTCTCGCTTTCGAGAAAGACAAGCATGTTCTTGTGATACTTAGCGATCTTACGAATTATTGTGAAGCATTAAGAGAAATCTCTTCGCTTAGAGGGGAAGTTCCATCGAGAAAAGGTTATCCGGGGTACCTTTACAGTGATCTGGCTTCTCTTTATGAAAGAACAGGCAGAGTTAAAGGGATAAAAGGTTCCATTACACAGATTCCCATATTAACAATGCCAAATGACGACATTACTCATCCGATTCCTGATCTTACCGGTTATATAACAGAGGGACAGATTGTTCTTTCAAGAGAAATGCATCAGAAGGGTATCTACCCCCCGTTTGACCCCCTTTCTTCCCTGTCCCGTTTAATGAAGGATGGTATTGGGGAGGGAAAAACCAGAAAGGATCATCCGAATGTTTATGGACAATTATATTCTTCTTATTCCAGAGTTCAGCGAATTCGTTCCCTGGCTTCGATAATCGGAGAAGAAGAATTATCTGAAGTGGACAGAAGATATCTGAAGTTTGGAGATAATTTTGAGAAGATATTTTTACAGCAGGATTCAAGAGAGGTGCGGAAGATAGAGGAAACGTTAAATATAGGTTGGAAGTTGCTTGAAATGCTTCCGAGAAGCGAGTTGACAAGGGTTAAGGAAAGTGAAATAGATGAATTTCTTGGGGTTTAAATGCAGGTAGCTACGACACAAAGCAATCTTTTAAAATTAAAGAAAAGATTAAATATTGCAAAAGAAGGATATAATCTTCTTGATGAGAAAAGAGAAGTAATGATTATGGAGCTCATGAGAAATATACGCGGGTTCAGGGAGATGGAAGAAGAGATTACCCTAAAACTAAAAGAGGCTTACAGTTCTCTTGAGAAAGCATGGGTTTCTATAGGCAGACAAAATATAGGAAATTATGTTAGAGGTGGAGAGGAACCCGAAATTGATGTTCGTATGAGATCGGTTATGGGAATTCCCGTGCCTGAACTTCTTGTAAATGTTCCTGAAAATAAAATCCAAGCCAGTCTCGATTCTACTGATGAATATTTTGATGAGGCTTTTATTAAGTTCAGAGGATTGATCGATCTTATTGCCAGATGGGCCGCAAAAGAAGTTCTTATATGGAGACTTGGATCAGAGATAAGTAAAACTCAAAAGAGAGTGAATGCTTTAGAAAAGATTTTTATACCGGAATATGAAAAAAATATTGGTAAAATCGAAGAAAGTCTTGAGGAAGAAGAAAGGGAAGAATTTTTCAGAGTAAAGAGATTTAAGAGAGGAGAGTAATTGTATGGAAAGAATTCTTTTATATATAATTTCCGGAGAAACAAGAGCTTCATGGAATAGAGCTATAGATTTGAGTAAAAGTCTTTCCGCGACACTTTATGCTTTATTCATTGTGGACAAAGATTTGGTGAAAACAGTGGCAGATATGAGAAAATTAGATGAAATAGATACCGCTATAAAGGTGGAGGAGGAAGGCTGGAAATATCTATATTATCTTGAAGATATGGCTGTTAACGAAGGAGTAAGAACCGCTCTTTTTGTTGAGGAAGGAGATTCCATAGATATTCTCAGAAAGTTTGTAAAAGAGAAAGAGATCGAACTTCTTATAGTCGGGCATCGCAGTGGACAGGGTAGAGAGGGAAGAAGAGAGGAAAGAATAATTCAGCAATTAATTGAGTACGTTCAATGCCCGATTCTTATAGATAAAGAGGGAGGGAAATGATGATTGAAAAATTTCTTGATGAAGATTTGATAATTGTCATGGATAATGTTGAAAACAAGTTCGCTATTATTGAAAAAATGTTGGATCAGGCTCTTCGGAAAGGAGTTATAATGACTAGGGAGCCTATT
>CAZRYJ010000020.1:0-6023 GCA_964604245.1 uncultured bacterium
GTTCGAAAAAACATTCAAAATACCTGCGGAAGAGGGGATTCGAACCCCTACGGCTATTAACCACTGGACCCTGAACCCAGCGCGTCTACCGGTTCCGCCACTTCCGCTTATTTTGTTAAAATATAGCTAATCATCCATTACTGTCAAGAGCACTGTTTTTGTTAAAAAACCTAAACCACAGAGCCCACACAACTCCACACCGGAATATTTTACCACAGAGAACACAGAGATTTTATTGTCTTTCCACCCAACAACCCACTTTTTAACAACAAATCGCACAAATATCACAAATAAATTAAAAATAATTATAATTTATTAATATAGAAAAAGTATCTGTTTTTGTTTATATTTGTGTTATTAGTGTTATTCGTTGTTCCTAAATTGTCGGGGTAAGGATGGGTTTTAAACGACTACATATTTTCTCTCTTTGGTCTCTGTGTGTTCTTTTTTTCTCTGTGTTCTCTGTGGTAAATGTTTTTTTTCGTGTTTTTTGTATGCTTTGCGGCTAAAACACACCTTGACAAAAGACACGGTTCATATAATTTTACAAGCAACAAAAAGAAATGATTGAAATAAGGAATGTTAGCAAAAGATTCAAAAAGGGCTGGTACGCTCTAAAAAACGTTGATTTATCAATAGCAAAAGGTGATTTTCTCTTTCTTACCGGGCAAACCGGTTCAGGTAAAACCACACTTCTTCGTCTTATATATATGGATATTTTCCCGGACGAAGGTGAAGTAGCTGTAGCCGGTTTTCTATCATCAACTATAAAAGAAGAGGAAATACCTTTTCTGCGAAGAAGAATAGGTATTATTTTTCAGGACTTTAAATTATTAAAAGATAAAACGATTTATGAAAACGTGGCTTTCTCACTTGAAGTTACAGGTCAATCGGGCAGAAAAATGAGAGAAAAAGTAATGAAGGCATTGACTCTTGTAGGATTATCGCATAAAAGAAATGATTTTCCTTACACTCTTTCGGGGGGAGAACAACAGAAAACAGCTATTGCAAGAGCACTGGTTAGAGAACCATTCATTCTTCTTGCTGATGAACCTACCGGAAATATCGATCCGGAAGGTTCAGAGGATATTATCAAAATCCTGCAGGAAGTAAATACTGCAGGAACTGCAGTTTTAATGGCTACTCACGGTGTAGAACTTGCCAGGAAAATGGGAGGGAAATTCATGCATCTTGAGCAGGGGCAAATAGTAAAAACATAAAATGTTTTCACTTAGAGAAGCTTTAATCGGACTTAGAAGAAATGGTGTTATGACCTTTATAGCCATAGGCATAATGTTCTTTTCTCTTTTTCTACTTGGCGCTTTTCTCTGGGGCACCTTCAACCTCTTCGGTATAATAAGACTCGCAAGGGAAAAAGTTGAAATAAACGCATTTTTAAGGGAAAATTTACCTGAAAAACAAATAGAAGAACTATCGGAAAAACTTATATCTATGGTGGGGGTGGAAAGTATAGAATATGTCAGCAAAGAAGAAGCATTAAGCAAATTTCAAGAGGAGATAAAGGACGCTCCAAGTTTAATCGAAGCAGTAAAATCAAATCCTCTGCCTGCTTCTTTCAGCATAAAATTGAAAGACGGCTATACTTCTCCTGAAGAAGTAAAAGAAGTATCTGAAAAAATAAAAATTTTTGATGAGTTTATAACCGTAGAATACGGAGAAAGCTGGATTAATAGATTAGACAGAGTCGTAAAAATTTTATTTCTCTTTGATATACTCCTGGGAATAGTAATTGGCTTTGCCTCTGTTTTTGTAATTTCGAACACTGTACGTCTTACGGTCCTTGCCAGAAAGAGAACTATAGAAGTGATGAAACTCGTCGGAGCCACAGAAAAGACCATTCACGCTCCTTTTATTCTTGCCGGCTCAATAGAAGGCGGTGCGGCAGGAGTTATGAGCGGAGGTCTTTTATATTTAATTTACCAGGTAACTTCAAAATTTTTCGTTGAATTTTATTTTCCACACAATTTTATAATAATAGGTACGATAATCTTCGGAATAACTTTAGGAATGATAGGGAGTAAATTGGCAGTAAAATCAACTTCAAAGGAAATGAAATTTGAAACTCCTGACTTTTAAGGGTGGAATACATCCATACGACTACAAAGAAAAATCTAAAAATTCCAAAATAAAAAGAATCGATCCACCCGATTTTTTATATCTTCATTTATCCCAGCATACGGGAATTCCTTCCAAACCAATCGTAGAAAAGGGAGAAGAAGTTGGAATAGGGCAAAAAATAGCAAACGCATCCGGAAAATTATCAGTGCCTCTTCACTCTCCTGTAAACGGAACCTATATGGGGACGATAATATACCCTCACCCCCTTGGCGGCATGAAGGAAGCAATGAGAATAAAAGTAAACAAAGAAAATACCGAACCCTTTAAAGAAAAAAAAAGAGAAAAAGCAACAAACCTACCCAAACAAAAGCTTATTAGTATTATAAAGGATAGCGGTATCGTAGGTATGGGCGGAGCTGCTTTTCCGACCTATTTTAAATTACAAATACCTCCCAACAAAAAAATAAAAGATCTAATAATAAATGGAATTGAGTGCGAACCTTATCTAACAAGCGATTACAGATTAATGATGGAAAAAGCAGAAGAAATAATGCAGGGCGTCGATATAATAAGAAGAATAATAAAACCCGAAAATGTTTGGATTGCAATCGAGTCCAATAAACTCGACGCGCTCGAAAATATGGAAAGTTCCGCCTCACTATTTCCCTGGGCAAATTTCGCAATTCTTAAAACCAAATACCCTCAGGGCTCAGAAAAACAGCTAATTGATGCTGTAACTGGCAGAAAAGTCCCTGAAGGAGGCTTACCTTTCGATACAAACGCTTATGTTCAGAACATTGGAACAGCCTTTGCAATCTATGAAGCAGTATACCTCACGAAACCTCTTTTCGAAAGAGTTGTTACTCTAACAGGGAACGTAAGACATCAATCAAACTTCCTTGCACCCATCGGAACACCTTTCAAATACCTGATTGAATTGACTGAAGGTCCTATCGGAAAGATTTCGAAAATTATAAACGGCGGGCCTCTTATGGGTATAGCACAATCTCGCGCGGACGCTCCCGTTCTAAAAGGAACCACAGGAATTCTTATTCAAAACGAAAAAGAATTCAAGAAAAAGGAACCTGCACCTTGTATAAGATGCGCCGCATGCGTAGATTCCTGCCCAATGAAATTAATACCCACAGAATTATATAAATATATAGAAATGGACAGATTGGAAAAAGCAAAAGATTTGGGAATCCTATCCTGCATGGAATGCGGCAGTTGTTCCTATTGCTGCCCTGCAAATATTCCTCTTACACAACAATTTAAGATTGCCAAAAACAGAATAACAAAAAAGAGTAAATAATGTTGAATATTAGCCCGGCACCTCATATAACATCTACAACCAACACGCAAAAGATAATGTGGAGTGTCGTAGCTGCCTTAATGCCCGCCTTCATATATTCTATTAGTATATTCGGAGAAAGAGTCATACTACTAACCTTACTTTCAATACTATCAGCCGTGGGAACCGAATATACTTTTAAGAAAATAACAAAAAGAGAAATCAGTATTTCGGATGGAAGCGCTGTTATCACCGGAATGCTTTTAGCTTTCAATGTATCCCCGAATTCTCCCTGGTGGCTCCCCGTAGTAGGGTCTGCTTTTGCTATCTTCGTAGTAAAAGAAGTCTTTGGAGGCTTAGGCTACAATATTTTCAACCCTGCCCTCGCGGGAAGAGCATTTCTAACGGCTTCCTGGCCAGGCTTAATGGCCGGAAATTGGAAAACTCCGTTTGATGGAACCCTATCCGGCTTACCTTCACAGGCCCTTGACGGCGTAGCACAGGCAACTCCTCTAACTTTGCTAAAAGTACATCCTACCGAGTCGATAGCACAATCACTAAACTCATCTTATATGCTTAAAGCTCTTTTCTTCGGAAAGGTGGGAGGCTGTATCGGCGAAACCTCAACAATTCTTCTACTTGTAGGCGCGCTCTATCTGTTTGTAAGAAAATACGCAGATTGGAAAATCTCTCTTGGTTACATTGGGTCGGTATTTGCTTTCTCAGGTATCTTATATTATTTAGGTAAAACACCGTCAATTCCGCTTTTTCACATACTTTCAGGCGGAGTAATGCTTGGAGGCCTTTTCATGGCAACAGATATGGTGACATCTCCGGTAACAGTAAAAGGTAGATGGATATTCGGTATTGGCGGAGGAATAATTTGCGTTCTAATAAGAATCTGGGGTGGATATCCTGAGGGTGTCTCTTATTCCATTTTAATTATGAACATGTTCGTACCTCTTCTCGACAGAATATCCGAGAAAAAAATATTCGGGAGGTAAGGATGTCACAAAAGATTCGAGAAGTATTGGTATTGTTTTTAGTAGGTATAACTTCCGCTTTTCTTCTTTCTTTCGTCTATAAACAAACAGCGCCGGTAATTTCTAAGTACAAGGAAGAAGCATTGAAAAAATCATTGAGCGAAGTATTCATCGACCCATCGGTTCGCTTCGAAGAAATAAAGGTAGATACTTTATGGAAAGTTTTCAAAGAAGAAAAATATGTGGGGCTCATTTTTAGGTCCGAGAAAAAAGGATATTCCGGTAAAATAAGACCGATTGTAGGAGTCGACTCGATCGGAAAAATCATAAGAGTAAAAATACCAAAAGAGGATCTTTCGGAAACACCGGGACTGGGTATGAAAATCGCGGAAGTTGCATTTCTGGATCAATTCAAGGATCTCATCGGCGATGAAGTATGGTTAACAAAAGATAAAAAGGAAGGAAAAATAGACGCGATAACTTCCGCGACCATCTCATCCAGAGCTGCTACTGACGCGGTGAGAGAAGGATTGAAACAATATGAGCAACTACTGCCTCGATATGAATTTAAAAAATTCTTAAAAACCTCTTTAAAAACTTTAGAACAATCTTCGGATTCAACACTCGAAGAAATCATACCTGACAAATTATGGAAAACTTTAAATAGTTTTATATATCTTTCGGAAATTAAGGATTCTTCTTTTGTCTTTCACTTTCTTACACAAACCGAAAATAAGAGAATTAAGAAAATATCGATATTTATTGAAAATCCGGAAACGGAAAAGGAAGAAACATCCGAAGAAAGCAAAGCTTTAAAGCAAGCTCTGGAAAAGAGATTCGAAAGCATCTTAATGAAAAATATACATAAATTAAAATTCACGTCTGAAATCCAGGGGATTGCAGAAAAAATCAGGGAAGAAATAAGAACTACTTACGGAAAATATATTAAATGGAGGGAGAAATAAAACGCACTCTTATAGACGGCATAATTAAAAATAATATAATTCTGGTTCTGGCTATCGGACTCTGCCCTACACTTGCCGTAACCACCTCGGCATACAACGGCATTGGAATGGGCCTTGCAGCAACTTTCGTTTTTATATTATCTAACCTGTTCATTTCCTCGTTAAGAAAAATAATCCCCGGCAATTTAAGGATTCCGATATTCATAATAATAATTGCTTCATTTGTAACAATGATAGATTATTCTCTAAAAGCCTACCTGCCTCCTCTTTCCACTCAATTGGGAGTTTTTGTTCCTCTGATCGTGGTAAACTGCGGTATCCTTGGAAGAGCCGAAGGTTTCGCCTACAAAAATCCCGTGCACCTCTCGCTTATGGACGGGTTGGGCGCGGGAATCGGATTTACCCTGGTACTTTTTATAATGGGAACTATCAGAGAAATCCTCGGGCAGGGTATCTGGCTTAATATTCCCGGAATTTTCCCCGGAATAAAAGTTCTCGGTTCCTCTTTTGCCGAGTCCTCAGTAATCCTGCTGATTCTACCCCCGGGCGGTTTTCTGACTATTGCACTCCTTATGGGGCTTTTCAACTACTGGAGAAAGAAATAATGGATAATGTATTTTTGATATTTCTTTCTGCTTTTCTGGTTAATAATATAGTGTTAATGAAATTCTTGGGGCTCTGTCCTTTCTTCGGCGTTTCAAGAGA
>CAZRYJ010000020.1:6123-21821 GCA_964604245.1 uncultured bacterium
GGTTCAATTCGCGAAAGATTGGAAAACGCTCCTATCCCCGAATCTCTCAAAGGGCTTCCTATATCCTTCGTAACTGCCGCACTTATGGGACTCGCATTTCTTGGCTTCGCGGGCTTTCTGGGCCTATCTTTGTGAAGCTCAAAGGTGAATTATACCATTTTTTAAAAAAAGAAATTGGTAAAAAGAGGATATTCAACCCTCCCTCTTATCCGGGAGAACTTCTTTTGGCTTATGGACTTAAAGATAAAATCCCTCTGGTTCTCCTGAGTGAAGAAGATCCCTTAAAAGTTACACAAGATGCAGAGTTTTTCTTCGATAAAGTTTTTACCCTAACGGAAGAAAATCTAACCCGGATAGGGGCAATTACCGCCTCAAAAGATTTTGATATTTTAATTCTTGACAAAAAGAATATCGAACTAAAAATTCCCGAGCAGCTCCCTATCAACCTTGCCCTGGGAGACAATATCTCTTTAGAGAAGTTACTTACATCCCTTGAAAACGGCGGACTGACCCGCAGAAATCGTGTTTACGAAGAGAATGAATATGTAAACCGGGGAGGGATAGTTGATGTATGGAGCTCCAATCATAAAAGTCCCCTGCGAATAGAACTCACCGAACAAAAAATAGAGTCCCTTAGATTTTTCAATCCCAGCAATCAATTGTCCACTGAAATAATTAAAAATACAACTTTATTGATTAAGAAAGGCTCGGGCAAATCACTTGCCAAGGCGCTTGCAGAATTCTTTAAAATAGGAGCGGAAACTCCCGAATTTAAAGTAGATGTAAAATTCGATTCCACAGGCAAATCCATACCTTATATTCCTGCAATCTCTTTTAATAGAAATCTTGAGTATTTTAAAAAAGAATTAAAATCTCTTAAAAAATATCGTATCTTTATTGCCGCGGGAACCCCCGGTGAGATATATCGTCTTCGTGATCTATTTGACAGTGAATTCCCTGAAATAGAATATTTAGACGCTTTTCTATCAAAAGGTTTCTTAATAGAAAAGGCAAAAATCGCTGTGTTTACAGAAGCAGATATTTTCGGAGCCCTGCGAGCGAAACACAAAACAAAAAAAGAAGAAATTTATTTAAAAACGGAAAAAGGGTTCAACCGGGGAGAATATATCGTACACGAAGATTTTGGTATAGGGCGCTTCGAAGGTCTTGAAATAATAGATATAGATAAGAGAAAAAGGGAATGCCTCGTAGTAGAATATAAAAACAAGAGCAGAGTACTCATTCCGGTAGAAAAATCCAGGCTTCTTACAGAATACATATCCGGGGGAGAAAAAGAACCAACACTTTCCGAACTCTCAAAAAGCAAATGGGAAACAAAAAAAAGAAGAGTCAAAAAAGATCTGGAAAAGTATGCACAGAGCCTTCTTTTGCTTTACGCAAAGAGAACCATCTCAAAGGGTCACGCCTACGTGGGCGATGATTCCCTGATAAGAGAACTCGAACTATCCTTCCCCTTCCAGGAAACAACTGATCAGGAAGAAGCCATAAAAAAAGTCTACCAGGATATGAAAAAAGAAAAGCCAATGGATAGACTCCTTTGCGGAGAGGTCGGCTTTGGCAAAACCGAGGTTGCCCTTCGTACCGCATTTAAGGCTGTAAATGAGTCTAAACAATCGGCACTGCTAGCCCCAACGACTCTTCTTGCAGAACAACATTACCGTACCTTCAAAGAAAGACTGAAAAATTTCCCTGTCAACGTTGAGCTGCTTTCAAGATTTACAAAGAAAAAAGAAAAGGAAATACTTGAGAAAATCAAATCGGGAAAATGTGATATAATAATCGGCACTCATATGCTTCTCAATAAAAAAATCGATTTTAAAGATCTGGGTCTATTGATAATCGACGAAGAACAGCGCTTTGGAGTTAAGCAGAAAGAAAAAATAAAGGAGCTGCGAACGGATATCGACATTCTCTCTATGAGTGCAACTCCTATACCCCGCACACTGCAATTCTCACTCCTCGGAATAAGAGACCTTTCAATTATACAAACACCACCACAAGGAAGAAGAGGAGTAATAACTAATATAATACATTGGAATGAGAAAAAAATCAGGGATGCCATATTAAGAGAAACAGAAAGAGGCGGACAGGTTTTCTTTGTACACAATAGAGTTGAGAGTATCGAATCAATCAGGATAAAATTAGAAAAATTTATACCTGAGGTTAGAATCGTTGTCGGTCACGGACAGTTAGCAACGGAAATTCTGGAAAAAAGAATGACGGATTTTCTCAATCACAAATACGATCTTTTGCTTTCCACCTCGATAATAGAATCAGGATTAGATTTACCTAATGTCAATACTATAATAATAGATAAAGCTGAGAATTTCGGTTTATCGGACTTACACCAGTTAAGGGGAAGAGTCGGACGTTCTCTAAGACAGGGCTTCTGCTATCTAATTGTATCAAGAGAACTAAAAGGTAAAGCAAAAGAGAGAATATCCACTATTAAAACATATTCCCAGTTAGGGTCAGGTTTCAAGATATCCCTTAAGGATCTGGAAATAAGGGGAGCCGGCGAGATCCTAGGGCAGGAGCAACATGGGCATATCGCTAATATAGGATATAAACTATATCTGAAAATCCTAAACGGAGCAATAAAGAAAGCAAAGGGAGAAAAAATAGAAGAAAGGAAAGAGCCGGAAGTTTCCCTTCAGGGCTCTTTTTATATACCAAAGAATTATATATCCGAAGAAGATGAAAGAATAGAATTATATAGAAAAATCTCATCCGCCGGGAACTTAGAAGAAATAACAAGAATAGAAAACGAAATAAAGGATAGATTCGGAAAATTTCCGCCCAATGTAATACGTATATTAAAATGGGCAAGAATTAAAATCCTCGCGGAAGCATCGGGAATAAGAAAAATAGACGAAGGAATAAAATATTTCGCCTGCGAAATGAAAATAGACATCAGCAAAGCCCAAATAGAAAAACTTATTTCAACTATTGAAGGAATTAAATTTTCTTATAAAGAGAAAACCTTAACTATTTCGGTACCACGTGATTCTATTTTTGAATTTCTGGAAACACTTAATAATTAGCCACGAAGGCAGCAAGACACAAAGGGAAAATCAAATCTTTATTTTTCAACTAAATCCTAACCCCAAAATCCCAAATCCTAAAGAAAAACCACAGATTACACAGATTAACACAAGATTACCCAACCACTCCCCATTTTTTTATTTGTCTTTTAAACTAAAACCTAAAACCCAAGACCTAAGACCTAAATTCACCACAGAGAACACAGAGAAAAAGACAAAAAACACAGAGAGCACAAAGATTTTTTTGTTTTTACTTCCTAACTTTCCAACCTCCTAACGTTCTAACAATCAATTAGTTACAGATTAACACGGATAAACACTGATTTTATGTTTTCTGTTTTTTGTTTTGACGCTAGACTCATGACGCACGACTCGTGACTGTTGCGAAGCAACACCCCTTGACTTATTGAATTTGCTAAATATTTTTTAATGAGGAATAAATTTTATGTATGATATAGCTATTATAGGTGCCGGTCCCGCAGGATGTACCCTTGCAAGATTAATTGGGGATAAATATAAGGTCCTTTTAATCGATAAAAGGAATTTAACCTCCTCTCCCGAAAAAGCTTCATCGGTAAAGTGCTGTGGTGGGCTTCTTGCTCCCGATGCGCAGATGCTGTTGTCAAAATTAGGATTGGGCTTACCCAAAAACGTCCTGGTCGAACCTCAACTTTTTGTTGTCAGGGCAATCGATACCCAGCGGGGTCTGGAAAGATATTATCAGCGCTACTATATCAACATGAACCGACAGAAATTTGACCGCTGGCTATTATCAATGATTCCTTTAAGTGTTGATATAAGACTTGGCTGTCAATTCAAATCATACGAATCGGAAAACGGCAGTTTCAAAATAAAATTTAACGATAGAAATAACACTTATATAGATAAAACTAAAATTTTAATAGGTGCAGATGGGGCATCTTCTCTGGTACATAAGCAATCGATCTCAAAGCATAATTCTTCAAGACCATATTTCGCGATTCAGGAATGGGTCGAAGCCGATAACAGCAAATTACCATATTTCTCCACAGTATTCGACCCGGAAATTACCGATTATTACTGCTGGACAATTCCCAAGGGAAAACATCTGATTATCGGAGCGGCTCTAAATCCGAACGATAAGGCATCAGGAAAATTTTTGCTTCTGAAAGAAAAGCTTGAAGATTATGGATTTAAATTTGGTAAGGCTATGAAAAGAGAAGGAGCACTTATTATGCGACCCGTAAGGATACGTCAACTCTCCACCGGCACAAAGGGTATTGCGCTATTGGGTGAGGCTGGAGGCTGGATAAGCCCAAGCTCTGCCGAAGGCATCAGTTATGCTTTCAGAAGTGCACTAATTCTGGCGAAAGTACTGCGCGAATCAACGGACAACTTCGAAAAACGCTACCATAAAAAAACAAGAACATTAAGAAGAAACATATTTTCGAAAAATTTAAAATCACATTTTATATTCAACTCTCGGTTAAGGAAAATAGTAATGAAATCCGGACTCCGGAGTATGAAGTTATATAAACCGTCAGAGTAGGTTCCGGGTACCAGATACCAGTTAAACACAATAAAAAGATTCACGCTATTCGTGAAATTAGTTGCTAAACTCAGATTTTAACTCTTCGCCTTTAGCTATTAGCTTTAAAAAAGAAATAAAGATTGTGGTGTGGTTGGGTAATCCGGTGTGAATCTGTGGCTAATTTAAAAATCAACCCTTACCCCCAAACGTAAAAATCTCGGATTGGTATAGTACAAATATTCGAAATCGGGTTTATCTATATAGCTCTTATCAACTTCTCCAACCCTATCATTTCCGCCGATTAGAAGAGTATCCAAAGCATATCTTTCCTCTCTATACATGGGAAGATGAAGGGAACGAAGATACTCTAACTTATCAGTATTTGTAGAATCAACCCTGAAACAATTATCATTAGTTATATATTTAGAATCAAAAAGATTGTTAACTTCCGCATAAAAATTAAACTTAAAACCACGTAACGATATATCTTTACTCAAAAGCAAATTCCAGTAAGCTTCATCCTGCCATTTAAGATTGTTTAGGTAAGCTGGATCACGAGGTAAAAAAAGGTCATCCGCATAGGGGTCGTAACTAAAATAATCACCTCCCATCCGCGTATAAAGAATACTGCTTGAAATGTTCTTTAGTACCTTTCCCCAATCATCAGATGTGTCAAAAGTTAAAAGAAGGCGAAGAGAGCTTTTTGTCCTTATCGGGATATCATCGATTCCCGATCCTTTGTATGAACCTGTGCTAAGATTATATTTCAAAAAACCTCTAAAATGTCTCCCGTATCTTTTTCTCAGAGAAATTTCAAATCCTTTCATGTCTCCATAAAAATTACTAGCATAAGTGCTATAAGGAATGTCTCCAACACTATCATCAAAATTCACTTCACCTATTTGGTTATCATAATCGCTGTGATAAGCAGAAACGCTAAACAAATACTGATCGAAAAGACTCTTTTCAAAGCCTAATTCGTAAGAAATCTTTTCCGGAAAATCCAATTGGGAATTACCACGGTATCCAATGGAATCTATATAATTTATATATTCACCATAAAGCCTTTCGGATTCGGGCAACTCATAAAAATAACCAAAATTGAAGTAAATTTTGCCAAACTCTCTAATCGGCGTAGATATCCCCAATCGAGGACTTATTTTCCATTTAGCATTGTTCCTTCCCAAATTATAATAATCCAATCTTAATCCGAGTTTAGTATATGATTTTTCAAAAGAGAATTTATCCTGCACATAAAATCCCGCCCGAATAGGGCTAACACTCCAGAGTACTTCATCAGCAATTTCTACCGTTGCTCCGGAAATACCACTGTACAAATGTGAATATATTTGATCATGATTGATTTGGATTCCCCCTTTAAGCTGATGCCTGGAGGTAATCTGCGAAGTTACTTCAGCACTAAAGTTAATAGTGTTAATCCGGGAAGTATCTCCTTGAGTTCTTCCGTAGTTACTGAACAGGAAACCAGCAGGTAGTAAATCGCTGTAATAACAATTATTACCTGCGAAGCTTTCATAACCAAAGGGTGTTTCTCTCGGTATGCTTATATTCCCAAAAGATATAAGATCTGTTGTATCCCTGAAATTTATATCAGATCCCGCCTCTTCCCAAATAGGGGTTGACGAATGTCTAAACCGTGAGTAAAACATCTTTAGATTATAGAATGTGGACGGACTAAGAGAATGACTGAAATCAAAACCCCATCCATATCTTCTAATATTATAAGGATTCAAAGCATCTACCCAGTACATAAAATCCTTTCTCCCCACATCATTAAGAATATCACCACTCTGCGCCCAGATTCTACCATCCGGGTATATTTCCCTTGAATCACTGGTAACGGTTTCTATAATTTCGAATAAACCCTTTATGTTAAGCTTTATCTCAGGTTTTAGATGAAAAGTTATCTTCCAGTCCGTTTTATTCATAACGTAATTTTCTCTTGTTACGGGAAGGGAAAAAGGTTCTACTTTCCTTACATTCGAAACAAAAAAAGTTAGAATATTTACTCCCGGGAAAGGTCCTCCAAAGCCAAAATCAATCACGTATCCCGTTTTATCTCCATAACTTCCGGGAATCTGACCAAGATTCTCACTGCCTTCGGTTCTATACACATACATAAATAAATCTCTCCACTCATTGGCGTTTAGAGTATCTCCTTGGTTTTCCCTATCCTGCGCATACTGAATCCAGCCTTCAAAGGATTCGTAATCATCCGCTTCTTCTTCCGGTAGTACAGAGGTGCCATTCCAGCAGAGATTGTCCGTCGTATCAACAAACGGACGAATGTGAACGTTATAAGGGCTAAAAATACTACTCCCATGATGCGGCATATGAGGGAAAGTGTACCCGAAATTAGCCGAGCCATGATATGAATCTCTACCCCCTTCTTTCTCTATAACATTAACTACACAAGAACTTACATTCCCATACTCGGCACTAAAGCCTCCATCAAACACGACAACATTGGAAACGGCAGACAAAGGCGGCATCAATACTGAGAAATTCAGCCTGTTATCTAACACGGGGAAACCATCAGTCATATACAAAATGTCGGGGTTTTCTCTTTCCATGTATCCCAATCTCTCCCGCAATGAGTAAAAAGCAAGATAATCTTCAATGTCCGAAACCAGAGGAATTTCTATTATCTCTTCAATATTCGAACAATACCTTCTCGAAGACATATCCATATTAATAATCTCTTTTTCTGCCTCGATTGTTGCATCTTTAGCTTTTATTGTTCTGGGGGCAAACAGTTCAAGCTCCAATTGGGTACTATGATCCGCTTCTACAAAAACACCTGTTACGGTTAAGGGCAGATAACCTATACCTCTAGCCTGAATATCATATATACCGGGAGAAATATTTGTTATGTGGTAAGAGCCATCGCTCTGGCAATCCGCTCCCAGGCTGGTTCCAACGATAATTATATTGACATAAGATAAAAACCTACCCGTTTTCGCGTCAACCACACTACCTTCAATCTGACCTTTAGTACCCGCTAAAGACTGAAAAGAAAAAATAAGGAGAAAAAAAATTATAATACTACGATTCAATTTATGAATTCCCATCACTACTCAAATTTTGCCAAAAAGGCACTAAGACACAAAGCACACCACACACCACATTTTAACCACGAGATTACACAAGATTAACACAAGATTTTTCTTTGTTATTTTTACTAAATCCCATATCCTAAATCCCAAATCCTAGTTTCACCAATTAAATAATCAACTAATTCACTAATAGACTGAAATTAATCTGATTCTATCTCTATTGCGCCTAGAGAACAGGAAGCAACACAAGCCTGACACTCAATACATTCAGGCATATCAAAAGTCAATACGAGTTTCGAAGAATCATTAGGGTCAACTTCTTCATAATATTTGTCAAGTTCTTCCTTGTTCGCGACCTCATCATCAACAGGCTTACACCATCTTCCGCTTCCGCTGCCTTCCAGTATCTCTACCGGACAAGCTTCAGCACAATCAGCAAGACCGGTACATTTACTATAATCATAAATAACTTTAGGCATTTAAACCTCCTTACTTATATCATTGGAAAATTATTACATCTATTCAATCTTTTGTCAAGGGGGCTTTAGATTCAACGAATCTAAAGCAGTCGTGAGTCCTGTGTCGCGAGTCGTGCGTCAAAAGAAATATAATCTCTGTGTTCTCAGTGTCTCTGTATGAGATAAATTTGGTGGTGTGTGGATTGGGTTTTATTTTGGATTATGGCGCCGGGCTCAAGACGCATGACTCAATGCGAAGTATTTTCTTTGCTATATCAAAACTCATAAACAAGCGATAATCCATAATTTTTATCTTTTACATCTATCTCAGGGGTTAGGTGAAATCCGCCGTGATCACGAATTGAATTGTTGTATTTTTCTACCGATTTAGGACAGGTAGCAATATCAAATAAAGCGAATCCTAAAATACCTACACCTGAAATAACAGCAACTGTAACAAAAGGTCCTACATTATCCCAATTTTCCGAAAATAAAGAAGCCATGGCTCCATAACACCCGACAAGACCAGCTCCAGCACAGATCGACCTAAAACCAATGGACGCCATACCTCTACTTCTATTACCTGCGTAAAAATGCCCCGCACTAAGACCAACAACAAACCCCGAAACAGATAAAATAAAACTACCTGCAGCAAAAGAAAAGGGCACATCATCCATAGCCATACAAACCAATATCGGCACACTCGGAAGAAACGTTGCCCCTATAGAATAATTTACTGCTGTACTCGTACTTTTTAATTCCGGCGTACCCTTATCATATTCCCCCATAAACGATAGTTCGCTAAGATCACCCTCCCCTAAGAAGTAATGCACTTCAGAACTCAAATTTCTCAACCCTATCGCATTTTGCTTAAAACCATACAAAACACAAGAACAAGAAAACAACAAAAGAAAAACAATTTTACAATCCATAATAATCCTCCCTCTTAAGCTCTTTTATTTTTATAAAAACCCACCATTAAATTTAAATATAACAAAGTACTTTGTTATACAAAGTATATTAATCAATTTTTCGAGTTTGCCAAGGGGGTTTTTAGATTCGAAGAATCTAAGCCAAATGGTCAAATAGAAAAATGGTAAAATGGCGATTTTAGGATTCTGGATTTAGGGGTCGGGATTTAGTAACTTCGGTCTACCGTCTGCGGTCATCCGTCATTCTTAAAGCTCCACCTTAAGAATCCCCTTGACTTATCAACCCGGCTCGATAAATTTTTCCAAGAAAGGTATTGATGAAATCAAATGATATAATCCGTTACTCTAACTGCTGGGAAGATACAGAGATAGTACTGCAAGCTCTTAACGTAAAGAAAAATGGCATATATCTTTCGATATCTTCAGCGGGAGATAATGCCCTTGGTATATTGACTAAAAACCCTAACTTTGTTTTAGCTGTGGATAGGAGTACAGCTCAGATTGCCTGTATTGAAATTCGAAAAACAATCTTTAAAAATCTTTCATATAATAAAGTATTATCTTTTATGGGTATAAAAGAAGATTCGAAGAGGATACTCACCTACGAAAAATTACGTAAATTATTGCCTGATGAAACAAGAACTTTCTGGGACAATAATCTAACCTTAATCTCAAAAGGAATAATTCATGCCGGGAAAGTCGAGAATTATTTCCGGTTACTCAAAAAGCGTATTATGCCTTTAATTATGCGTAAGGATAATTGGGAAAAATTAATCTCCAAAAAGAGCAAATCAGAGAGAGTTGATTTTTATAACAAAAAAGTAAGTTCCTGGAGATGGGATTTATTTCTTAATATAGTGTTTAACCCCATTACTCTTACGCATCTTGGCTTAGGTAGAAATTCATATTATCTCAAATACACAGAAAACAGTATCGCAAAAGAAGTGAAGAAAAGAATTAAATATGCATTAACCGCTCTTCCAACACACGACAATCCATATCTTGAATACATAATAAAGGGTAATTTTCAGAACTCCTTACCATTTTTCCTGAGAAAAGAAAATTTCGAGAAGATCCGCAAAAATTTAGATAAACTTATTATCTTTAGAAGCACACTAAAGGAAGCTCTTGAAAAAAATCGGGGAATAACTTTCGACGGGTTTAATCTTTCGGATATATTCGAATATATGAGCTATAATCAATACGCCCGAAGAATCCAACAAATTTCACCCCAAATAAAAAAAGGCGGAAGAATAGTTTATTGGAATAACTTAATTTCAAGAGAACCTCCTCGGTCTTTGAAAGTTAAAATATCAAGGCTGCAAGAGCTTAGTGAAAATCTGTTTTTGCAAAACAGAGCTTTCTTTTACAGCTCCTTAAATATACTCGAGGCTCAAAGCTAGATGGAGAAATATTGTGAGTTTAATGAAGAATCTCAGAAAAAACATAATAAGGAAGCCTATTTAGCAACAAAATTGTTCATACGAGGAGAAAGAGGGAAATTGGCTAACTTTTTATATACATATCTCCGATGGGTTGACGACTTTGTGGACAATGTGAATATAGATAAATCAGAACAAAAGAATTTTCTACTCCTACAATCAAAGATAATAAACGCTCTTTATAATAAAAATAAACCCAAAACAAAAAATTGCTTCGAGGAAGCTATTTCGGAGGTTATTAAATACGACATCGAAAACGGATACGGATTAAGAACGGTAATCCGTAAAATGTTTGAGGTCTTTAACTTTGACATTAAAAGAAAACATACAATTCCCCATTTTGAAGGTTTGAACGAATACTCAAAGAAAATCGGAGACGCCTACACCCGGGCCTTACTATTTTTCCTGGCCCCCACCTTACCTTACAGAGAAGAATTTTCTTTATCTGCGTACGCTTCTCACCAGGCACATTTGTTGCGTGATTTTCTGATAGATAAAGAAAATGGGTATTTTAATATTTCTCGGGAAGAGATAGAACAATTCAATATAAAAGAAAATTTAACTCAGGATAAAAACTTCTCCATGTGGATAGAAGATAAGATAAAGAATATCAAATTTTTGTTTGGAAAAGGGAAAAAGGAGCTTGGAAGTATCCCGATTTTACAGGTAAAACTAACAGGATACCTTTACTGTTCCAGATATGAAAGGGTAATCACACGGATAGAGAAAGACCATTATAAACTGAGATAATTTTAGTGATTAGTATATTAGTAAATCAGTGAATTAGTAAATATAATCCTGTCGAATTTTGTTTGAGGTAAGTGTATGGGTGGGTTGGTGTGTTTTTTTAACAGATCAACGAACTAACTAACGTATCAACGGTTCCACGGACCAAAAATTTACATCCTTGACATTTATGATATTTTTTTTATAATATTTAAATAAGGGAGTCAAAAATATGAAATTTTTAAAGGTTTTCTTTATAATGTATTTGGTGTTAACTATAATCCTACCCACACAATTATTAGCTCTTGAGGAACCGGACCAATACATGGCAAAGAGTGAGGCCGAAAAAGCCGCCAACAGCGACGTAAATAAAGCTTGCTGGATTGGCGCAGGAATGACTCTAATAGGAACCGGAATAGCAATGATGTGGCATTCTTCATCTCCTGACCCTGCAGCTTTTGCGGGCAGATCTCCGGAATATATCAAAGCCTACAGTGATTCTTACAAATCAAGAGTAAAAAGAATCCAAACCGTGTATAGCTGTATCGGATGCGCATCTACCCTCACAATGGCCGGGTGTGCACTACTTGCCATTGAATTGAATGAGGGCTGTAATGAGTCGGCAAGCAATACTTGCGATGATGTTTTTCCTTCATCATGCTATAGTTCTTCCGAAGAAGAATCAAGCTGTCTAACCGGTTCTTCCTGTGGAGAAGGCGATGATGGTTCTTCTTGTGGCAGTGGTTCTGATGGTGGTTCTTCTTGTGGCAGTGGTTCAGGAGGATAGACTAAATTAGAAACACCTCAAGTAAAAAAAACGCAACTTTTCTGCTTTTTTTATTCTTAACTCTTAGCAATATTACTTATGCGCTTCCTATTAATAACGCAACTGTAGAATTTACAAGAAACCTTAAGCAAAAAGATATCGAAGAGACAATAGAAGGTCTACTTTATTGCCAATTCCCCGGAAAAGTTCTCGTATCCATCCAGAAACCAATACTTCAATGGATGTCTTTCAAAAATAATGAGGTCGTTATATACTATCCTGAAGATTCCATCGCATTCAAATTTATTTCCCCTTATCCGGTCTCCTTTTCTTTTTTTCAGACATTTCTGAACGTTATGAAAGAGGATTTCGGAGTATGCGATCGAGGTTATTCTTTATCAATTCACGAAATAAAAAAAGACACTTTAATCACTTATTGGAATCCGCCGCCTTTATTATCAAAACAAATTAGCAGTTTAAAATTAATATTTGTTGATAACAGGATCATTTCTTCCGAGTTAAAAAAACAATCCGGGAAAATATTTTTAAAAGCCTCTTATACAAACCACCTGAATTATGGAGAATATTATTTTCCACAAGAAATAAGTACGACATTATACACAGATACAGACACTATATTAGAAAAAATCACATACAATAATCCTGTTTTTAACGATTTACTTCCAAAGGAAATTGTAAATTTTAAAATTCCTGAAGGAGTGGAAATAGAGGAAATAAAATGGTAAATATAGCAATCTGTTTTTTACATTTAAACTTAATTTCCTCTACTGAGATTACAAATCAACTGGATTTTCTTTATGAGGCAAATGCACTGATATCCGATAAAACCGATGAGCGTTTTGTTTCCCTTTTAAACTTCAAAGAAACTTCCGAAGTTAAACTTGTTTTTTCGGGATTCATCCGTTTTTACCAAATATACATCTCTTCTCAGGATGCCCCCTCCTGCAATTTTACGCTGACCTGCTCTCGTTTTATGACAAAGGCAATACAGGAATACGGTGCATTACACGGATTTCTTATGGCAAGTGATAGATTGCAGAGATGTTTCGGACTTTCAAGAAAGTATTATCCAAGAGATCCAAAAACAGGATATGCAATAGATTATCCCGTAGAAGCCTATTATATAGGAAGATCAAAAAGTGAATTCCCTTTGCCTGAAAATCTATGTACTAATAAAGGAACCAATTGCAACCATTACTAATGAAATGCTTAAAGTCAATTCTTATTTTTACTCTTTATTTAACTTTTTCTCTGGAAGGAAAAACCTCAGAACCAGAATATTTTAAGGGAAAAAATATTCGTAGATTTGCGGATTATTTATTTGATGAACAACAATATATTCGAGCTGCAGGAGAATACCAGCGTTTTCTCTTTGTAACAGATTCGTTCCCCCAAAACACAGATTCAATATTCTTTAAAATTGCTTTATGTTACCGTTTTAGCGAAAACTATAAATATTCAATAAACTATTTTAAAAAAATTGCTAACGAGTACTCCAGAAGTCTTCTTCTCGATGAAGCTTATTTGGAAATAGGAATTTGTCACTCTTTAATGGACAATTTCGAACAATCTAATAAAATACTAAAAGCTTACTTCTTAAACCAGTCAACTGTAAATACCAGGGCTAAACAATTAATGACCCTTAATCACATACAAAGAAAAGAATGGGATGAAGCGAGAGAATCCTTAAATGATACCTATTCCAAACAAGATCAATTGTTTTTCTTCTTGAAAAAAGGGCAAAATTTACCACAAAAGAATAGATTCGTCTCCGGGATATTCTCCGCAGTAATTCCCGGTTCAGGAAAATTCTATTGTAACCGTCCCGCAGATGGGTTTCATTCATTGGTAACAGTTGGCATTACTAGCTGGCAGGCTTATGAAGGTTTTGATGCGGATGGTATTCATTCGGTCAAGGGATGGATTTTTGGTGTATTGGGTGGGCTTTTCTACCTCGGCAATATTTACGGTTCTGTTGTAGCTGCGGATATTTACAACGAAGAGCAAGAAACGATGTTTGAATTATCCGTAAAGAAATACCTGAATGACAATTATAAATAAAAACTATCTCTATTTGCTAATACTTACAGCCATCCCTCTTTCAGGAAAAGACACGATACTTGAGCTTGCAGATAAATTTTTCGATTCGGATTTTTATGAAGAAGCAATAACCGAATACCAGCGTTATATTCACTTTAACACTGGAGAAAAAGAAATAAGCTATGCCTACTATAAAATTGGTCTTGCATACAGAAACAAACACAATCTGAAACAATCCTTAAACGCTATGGAATCATCAGCGCAAACTGCTATCAATGATAGTATAAGAGAAGAACGAAAAATCGATATAGCGATAACTTATATTGCCTGGAGAAAATATAATAAAGCGAAATTCATGCTTCTTAAACTTTTATCTTTCAGTGAATTTCCTGAAATAAAAAGAAAAGCATCGCTTTTTCTAGGAATTGCTCATCTTTATTGTTACGAGTGGGAATCCGCGAAAGATGCATTAGAAATGTATTTCGCAGAAGGCGGAACCAACGAACTTGCTCACATGGTCGATTCCCTACTTTCTTCAGCACAAAATATGAATTATAAATCACCAGCAACCGCAAAATGGCTTTCTACTTTTATTCCCGGTACTGGGCAGATGTATGCAGGCAATGCAGGTGACGGTATCAATGCCCTGTTACTTAACGGCGCCAACATATACTTTATTATTTACAAATTATTAAAAAAGGAATATGGAAACGCATATGTTGTATACTTCTTCCTTTTCCGCAGATATTATTTTGGAAACATTTATCACGCAAAAAAGGAAGCAATTGACTATAATAGAAAACTAAACGAACATACCGCAGACAATGTCTTTAATTTATTAAAAAAGATAGAGGAATAACCGCAAATAGTTTTAATTTAACGTAAAAAATATCTCTGAGGAAGCCAATTATTTAAAACAATATGAAAATAACAATACCTTACGGCATAAAAAAAACAGAACTGGATTTACCCGATAATCTTAACATTGAATTTTTCTATCCGAGAGAAACAACTTTTGAGAAAAAAGAATCAATAATCGGAAAAGCACTTAAAAATCCCGCAGGAACTGAACCTTTTGAAAAATGGCTAACGCAAAATAGCCGTTTTCTCTTTATAATTAACGATGCAACAAGACCCACACCTACTCTCGAGATTTTAAAGGAACTGGATAAAAGAATGAATCTTGAAGAAGCAAAATATATAATAGCAACAGGAGCCCATAAAGAACCGAAAAATAAAGAACTAAAATTAATCTTCGGAGAATTCTACAACAGAATCAATTCCAATATCATAGTCCACAACGCAAGCAATTATAAAAGTCTTGTAAATCTTGGAACAACAAAAAAAGGAACCGAAGTATGGATAAATGAAAAAATTATAGAAGCAGGGGCTATTATTCCAATTGGGTCCGTGGAACCTCATTATTTCGCAGGTTTTACCGGCGGTAGAAAAGCCTTCATTCCGGGACTCGCAGGACACACTACAATCGAACAAAATCACAAACTTGCCCTGGAAAAAGGCGTTGCACCAACCAAACTTAAAGGGAATCCTGTTCATGAAGACCTTTTAGACGCTTTAAATAAAATACCTGATACCCCAATCTTTTCAATTCAAACAATAGTAAAAAACGAAAAAGATTTATGTGCAGTATTCTGCGGAGA
>CAZRYJ010000021.1:0-21428 GCA_964604245.1 uncultured bacterium
TTCCCGTGAAATGACTTCACAGTTCAAGAAAAGATGCGTTAATTATCCCAATGTAGAAATCATCCGTGCAAGGGTTGACAAATACTTGCCTTTTAGAGAAAAATTTGACAAGGTTTTTATTGCTTTTGCGCTCCATGGTTTCCCCCAAAATATTAGAGAAGTGATTGTAAAGAATGCCTTTGAAGCGTTAAAGAGTAATGGAAGTTTTTTTATTTTGGATTACAATGAATTTTCTTATAAGCAAATGCCGTTTTGTTTGAAGATTCTTTTCAAACATATGGAGTGTCCTTATGCTTTTGATTTTATCGAAAGGGATTGGAATCAAATACTGGCAGATTATAATTTCACTGGTTTTGAACAGTTTCTTTTTTTTAAAGATTACGTAAGATTATTGAAAGTCCAAAAATCGAATGTCGATAAAGAAAATATGATAAGAATTGCCGTCCCGACTAACGATGGAATAAATATTTTCCCTAAAATGTTGGGAATGGCAAAAGAGATATTTATTTATGAAACTAAGAATGGGACGCAATTTAAGCTTGTTGAAAAAAGAAACAATCCTTTTGCGGAAAAAATGCAGCATTTAAAAACCTTAGATGTGTATGATTTAATTAACGATTGTTCGGTCATTATATCTGTTCATATTGGCAAAAAAGGAGTGAAGAGGTTGCAAGAAAAGGGAATGAAATTATTTTTTTTAAATGGGAGTATACAAGAAGCATTGATCGAAGTCAAAAAAAAGATACTCAATTTCTTGAAACCTATGAAAAATGAGGATAAAATATGTCTGATTTATTAACTTACATTTTAATTGGATCTATTGCGGGTGTGGTTATGGGTACGATCGGTGTTGGCGGTGGTGCTATAATTATTGTTTCATTGCTTTATGTGGCGCATTTCCCTCAAAAATTGGCGCAAGGCACGACTCTATTAATCGTGGCTGCCCCTGTGAGTTTATTGGCTGCTTATAATTACTACAGGAAAGGGTTTGTCGATGTTAAAGCTGCTGTTATCATCATGATAGGTTTTTTGATTTTTAGTTTTATGGGATCACAGCTTGCCGCAATATTACCAAAGGAAGCACTGAAAATGATATTGGGAATCGGATTGATTCTGATGGGTTTTAAAATGGTATTTTTTTAGGTGAAAAATGAATTTTTCACCTAAAGTGAAATGGAAAACAGAGCGCAGAATAGGTTTAAGGAATCCAATTTATTATACCTATAAACCTTTGTTTGTCTGGTATTAAAGAAAAAACTCAGGGTAAAAGTATCTTTTGAAGGAGGGTTAAATGATCGAAGTTAAAAAGAAAAATGAGCAGGAGTTTCTTGTAACGATAGAAGAGAAAGGTAGCAGTTCAGAGCACACAGTTAGTTTGGAAGAAGACTATTATAAGAATTTAACTGACGGCAAAACATCCAAAGAAGAACTGATAAGGAAGTCTTTTGAATTTCTACTTGAAAGGGAATCCAAAGAATCCATACTTTCAAAATTCGATTTAAGAATTATCAAGAATTATTTTCCGGAGTATGAAGAAGAAATAAAAATGTAGTAAAATAAGGGAGGAAAACAAATGCCTGACATCAAAGATAATGTCCGAGAAATATTAAAAGAGTTACCGATCGGAGTGCAATTGGTTGCCGCAGCCAAGAAAAGAAAGCCGGAGGAGATTTTAAGCGCGATTGAGGCTGGAGTAAAAATTATCGGAGAAAACTATATAAGAGAAGCAAAAAAAGCCTATAAAGCGATTGGGAAAAAAGCACAATGGCATTTTATCGGGATTCCACAAATCGAAAAACATGACCTTTTGAGAAGAAAAAATTTAGAAATGTTTGATATGATTGAAACGATCGACAGCGCAGAAATAGCAAAAGAGATAGATAAAAAATGCGTCCAAATAGATAAAGTTATGCCTATCTTAATAGAAGTTAACAGTGGCGAAGAATCTCAAAAATTCGGAGTATTCCCTCAGGACATACAAGAACTAATAAAAGAAATCTCAAATCTTTCCAATATAAAAATAATGGGGTTTATGACAATGGGTCCTAGATTTGGAAACCCGGAAAAATCAAGACCGTATTTTATAAAAACCAAAAAGCTGTTTGAGCAGATTAAAGAAATGAATTTACCTGACGTGGAAATGAAATATTTATCGATGGGCATGACCAATTCTTATCGAATAGCCTTAGAAGAAGGAGCAAATATTGTAAGAGTAGGAACTAAAATATTTGGAGAAAGGAATAAGGGAGAACGAAACAATCTACACCTGAAATAGAGGAAACGGAAACCAATATTGGCGAATGTCTGAGTAAGGAAGAGCGTAAATCAGGCGTACGGTAGCGCAGATAGACTCTCTACCGTTTATGTGAAATTACCGGAATTAGCAGGGTGTAAAATATAGAAAATATTAAAAGGAGATGAATTTAATGCAAGATGACACAAGTAAAAACAAAACTCATAAATCCATTATACCGCCACCTTATCTTATTTCGTATGCCGTCACAAGAAAATGTAACCTTAAATGCAAACACTGTTATAGTGAAGCAACCAAGGAAGCTGCACCTGATGAACTTTCGACAGAAGAAGCAAAACAACTCTTAGATAAAATTGCGGAATGGGGAATAAAACTTTTAATTTTCGACGGAGGTGAGCCACTCTGTAGAGATAATTTTTTCGATATTGCTAAATATGCGTCTTCAAAAGGATTGAGAGTAGTTATAGGTAGCAATGGCACGCTGATTGACAAAGAAATTGCAGAACGGTTGAAATCTTCGGGTGTTATGGCGGTACAGATATCTATTGATGGTGCCGACGCACAGACACATGATTGGTTTCGGGGAGTGGAAGGCTCGTTCAAAAAAGCTCTGGAAGGCGCTAAAGCATGTAAAGCAGCAGAAATACCTTTCCAGTTTGGTATGACTATTAGAAGAGGCGTTTTAGAGCAAATACCGGATATGTTACAACTTACTTTAGAGTATGGAGCTGTTGCAGCAGAATTTTTTGATCTGGTCCAAGTTAAAAGAGTCAAAGAGAACATTCCGGATGAAGTATTATCTCCCGAGGAAAGAAAAGAAGTTATGGAGTGGCTTGCGCAAGCTCAAAAAGATTGTCCGATAATAATAAGAGTACCCGGTTGTCCCATGTATACTTTAATACTTCAAGAGAAAGATGTCCAACCAAATCATTTTCCACCAGACTTATTGAAAAGAATTCCATATTATGGAAGAGGGTGTGCCGCTGGAATGCCGAACGGATATCTTACAGTACTACCGAATGGAGATGTACTACCCTGCATGTTGCTCCAAACAAAATTAGGTAATGTAAAAGAGGAAAGTATCATCCAAATATGGGATAACTCTAAAATACTGTCAAAGCTTAGAAACCGCCATTTATTGGAAGGAGAATGTGGTCGTTGTATTTATAAGGATAGATGTGCCGGATGCCGTGGAAGAGCTTATGAAGAAACAGGCAATATCATGGCAACAGACCCTGGCTGTTGGGTTATTTCTAAGGGGAAACTATTGTGAGGTATAAGTTGGCGTGAACAAAAAAATTTTTGTATCTTTCATATACCTGGAAGGCAAAACGATAATAGTGAAATGCGCTAAGCACAAAGAGAGAATCTTTAAATATTAAAAAGTTGGGAAAGGCCGGTTATAGCACTGCTGAAAGAACCAGATAATTGAGGATTATAGTGTTCGAGACGGAAAAGAAGTTAGATGCCAATGCGGTAATTTAATAGGTGTCGAACAGGTAAAATGGATTAAAATGCGCCAGCATTTTTTTACATACCAGGGAACAATAAGAAGAAAACGAACTCAATCCTGCTTTATAATAAGAAATAGCACTTTTTCAACAAATTGAGAATAACCCCTTGACAAATAAATTTATATGCTTAATTTTAATTGAGATTCATTTGCAATTATGAAAACAGAAAAAGAGATATTCAAGGAATACATAAAGGCTAAAGGTTTAAAATTCACTCCTGAGCGTAAAATCATACTAGAAGAAGTGTTTTCGACACACGATCATTTTGATGTAGAAAATTTGTATGAGAGGATAAGAGAAAAAGGGGAGCAGATTTCCAGAACTACAGTTTACAGAACTTTACCCCTGCTTTTGGATTGTGGGCTTATAGCGGAAGCATTAAGATGCAGAGATAGAGTTTGTTATGAGCATATTTACGGACATAAGCACCATTCTCACATGGTATGTATTAAATGCGGTAAGGTTATCGAATTTGAAGATGATAGAATAGAGGCGGAAAAAAACAAAATTTGCGAGAAATATGGTTTTAAACCTACGGAATATAGATTTAGAATTAAGGGATATTGTAAAGATTGTTAAAAAATTTTTTAAATATAATTGAAAATGCAATGCAGTTGCATTTAAATTTAAGAAGTGGTCAGATGTTAAAAAAGATTTTGCAAACAAGGAGTAATTTGAAAAATGGATGATGGAAATTCATTGGTGAAAGCTGAAGCCGGTAAGAGTTATCGGGTAGTTAAAATAATTGGTGGTTATGGGATGATTAGAAAGCTAAATTTGTTAGGGGTTAAAGAGGGCAAAACTATCAAGAAGATTTCATCTCAACCCATGAGGGGTCCTGTGGTTATAGAAGTTGGAGGATCTCAGGTTGCCATAGGTTACAGGATGGCGGCAAGAGTGACGATCGAGGTAATCGCATGAAAGTCCTGCTTATGGGTAATCCGAATGTGGGGAAAAGTGTAATATTTTCAAGGCTTACGGGCGTAAATGTGATTGTTTCGAATTATCCCGGGACGACTGTCGAGTTCACACGGGGTACAATGCGTTTTAAGGGTGAAAAAGCCGAACTCATAGATGTTCCGGGAGCTTACTCGTTAGTTCCTGCGAGTAAGGCTGAAGAAGTGGCTGCCGAAATGGTAAAAGAGGGAGATATAATTATTGATGTTATAGACGCAACAAACCTTGAAAGAAGTTTGAATTTTACTCTGGATTTGCTCGAGAGTGGTGCGCCTATTATCATTGCGCTAAATATCTGGGATGAAGCGTGTCATAAAGGAATTAATATAGACGTAGATAAACTTGAAGAAATGTTAGGAGTTTCCGTTATCCCAACCTGCGCTCTTACCGGAGAGGGTATCAAAGAACTTGTTGGGAGATTGTCTGAAGCAAAGTCCAGGAAAGTAAAATTTGATGACAAATGGGGTGAAATTGGTAATATTGTAGAAAATGTACAGAAAGTAACACGTCGCCAGCATACTCCACTCGAAAGGTTAGGCGATGCTTCTGTAATACCTGCTACCGGAATTCCAATTGCGCTGGTTATTTTATTTGTAAGTTTCTGGCTGATTCGTTTGATCGGAGAATTCCTGATCGGTTTTGTTTTCGAACCACTTTTTGAAACTCTCTGGACTCCATTAATAATGCATGTTTCTGATTTTCTTGAAGCAGGAAGTTTCTGGCACGATTTATTGATAGGCCGATTGATCGAGGGCCAAATAGCTTATATGGAATCGATGGGTCTTTTAACTACCGGACTTTTTGTTCCTATTGCGGCTGTACTTCCCTATATCTTTGCTTTTTACCTGATTTTATCGTTACTGGAAGATTCTGGTTATCTACCGAGATTGGCAGTTCTTATGGATACTGTAATGCATCGGGTTGGTTTACATGGTATGGGTATCATACCAATGATGCTGGGATTGGGGTGCAATGTTCCCGGGGCTCTGTCAACAAGGATTTTGGAAACAAGGAGAGAACGTTTTATTGCCATGACTCTTCTTGCCATTTCGGTTCCCTGTATGGCTCAAATCGCGATGGTCGCCGGACTGGTGGGAAAATATGGAATTAAAGGCTTGGGAACGGTATTTTTTACTATGTTTTTAGTATGGTTGGGTTTGGGATTGCTTTTAAATAGAGTGATCAAGGGGGAAAGTCCTGAAATATTCGTCGATATAGCTCCTTACAGATTTCCTCATCCTAAAGCGATAGGGAAAAAGGTATGGATGAGGGTTAAGTGGTTTCTGAAGGAGGCGCTCCCTTTCGTTCTTTTAGGAGTCCTTTTTGTAAACATCTTGTACACTTTCGGAATAATCCAGCGGATAGGCAAGTATACCGCACCAGTGGTTACCAGTCTATTCGGACTTCCGGAAGAAGCGGTTGGGGCTCTCATAGTGGGCTTTCTTAGAAAGGATGTGGCGGTAGGAATGCTTGTTCCTCTTAATTTAAGTTTGAAACAGTTAATAATTGCTTCCGTAATACTGGCAACGTATTTTCCCTGTGTAGCCACCTTCGCGGCTATGTTAAGGGAACTGGGTATCTGGGATATGCTTAAATCTGTTGGTATCATGCTCCTGGCTACAGCAGGAGTAGGGAGTTTGTTAAATTTAATACTTTAAGAAAGGAGAAGAAATGTATAAGTATAATAAAATAATGAGTGTGCTTATAGGTATAGTTTTGCTTTTCCCCGGAAATGTTTCTGCGGAACAAACAGTCGGTTGTCCGCATGATGTTGGTAAGGGTAAACTCAAAATACGCGGTAAAATGGCTTTTATTCAGGCTGAGAGGTATTATTCAAGAAGTGACAGTGAAATGGTCGATTTACCCGAAAATTGGTACCATAAGCAGACAAAAATTGCGATGGGATTAGAATATGGAATAATTGATAGATTGAGTGTGGGATTGTTTACTCAGTGGGTAAATAAGGATATAAATGCGCAGAGAGAAATCGAAGATAATGGATTTGAAGATATCTGGTTTTCAGCTAAATATCTATTATATTCAAAATCTCCCGGATTATTTGGTTTCGATTGGGAAGATGGCTTTTTCCTTTCTTTTGGATATAAGCCTTCTATAGTATCTGACGAGAAAATAAAAAGTGGTATAGAAAGCGGAACTCAAGATTTTAAGATTGTAGCTTTAGCTCATCCACACTTTACAGAGAAATTTTTTCTCTGTAGTGATGTATGGTATCAATACAGGGGAAACGTTAAGGAAATAGACGCGTTTTCTAAATCAGGATGGGATTTGGGAGACAAATTCGCATATCGGGCTTTTATTGGATATGAGTTTGCCAAATTCGCATTGGTTGGGGGTCCTCAGGGGTGGTTTACTGTAAAGGATAAAGATCCGAACGGAAATGAAATTGAAGATAGCGATAAGTATTCACACTCGATGATCGCAAAACTGCGGTGGATGCCTTTCGGCGAAGAAGACGCTGGTTCAATAGACTTTGGTATAAGTATCCCTTACGTGAGTAAAACATCTTTCGCTCCTGCTTTTATGCCGATTATTTCCACCAGGATAAAATTTTGAAAAATTTGAGAAGTATATAGAAGTTAAAATGCAATATGAAGGTATAGCGTTAACTATCGCGGGTTCTGATTCGGGCGGAGGAGCAGGAATACAGGCAGACCTGAAGACCTTTTAAGCCTTTAAAGTTTTTGGTGTCTCCGTAATAACTTCTGTAACCTCGCAGAATACTCTCGGGGTTCGCTCGATTCAGGATATGGACCCGGAGATTATTGGAGACCAGATTGACATGATTATGGAAGATATGGGTTGTGATGCCGCGAAAACAGGAATGGTCTCAAATGGAGAAATTATTGAAGTCATTGTAGATAGAATCAGAAAACATAAAATCGACAAACTCGTGATTGACCCGGTTATGGTTTCCAAAAGCGGAAACAGATTGTTAAAAAAAGACGCGGAAAGTATATTAATAGAAAAGCTGTTACCGTTAGCTTATCTTTTAACTCCAAATGTCAATGAAGCCGAGATTCTAAGCGGCATGAAGATTTCCGACATTGAAGAAGTAAAGAAAGCCGCAAAGAAAATTGCTGAAATGGGTGCGGAAAACGTACTTATAAAGGGGGGACATTTAAAAGAGGTTAAAGCAATCGATATTTTGTTTAGCGAGGGCGAATATACTGTTTTTGAATCGGAAAAAATCGACTCTAAAAATACACATGGCACCGGATGTACTATTTCCTCGGCGATAACCGCTTCACTTTCCCGAGGTAAAAATTTATTGGATTCGGTTAGAATTGCTAAAGATTATGTTACAAGAGCAATAGAAAACGCCCCCAAAATCGGTAAGGGTTTCGGTCCCCTATATCACCCAACAACTCCTAAAGCCATTTCGGCTTTTAACAGAGAAGCAAAAGATTTCGACTACTGGTTTGGTAAAAATAAAAATGTCTTTGAATCGGAATTGCTTGCGGAAAAGGAACTTACATCTAACGTGGAGAATGCTGTAAGCATAGGAGTGGGTAGCGGCCTTTTTGCTTCGAGACTCGGAATAAAAAAAGGTGTCGAGCCTTCAAAAGACATGGCTAAACTTGCCAGAGAAAAAGGAATAGATGTAAAAATAGGAACCGCCGAAGATATTCCCTACGATAGTGAGAAATTCAATACCGCGCTTCTCTCGACAGTTCTTAGCTATTGTAAGGATCCTCTAAAAGCGCTAAAGGAATCTTTTAGAATTCTTAAAAAAGGAGGACATATAGTTGTTTCATTTCTTCCCAGAGAAGGTTCGTACACAATGCTCTATGACCTTGCAAGAATACATGGGTGGTTCGACCCGGATAGAGCTCCTGAAAATCCATATCCCTTGAAATTTATCAAAGGCGCTAAATGGATTTCAATAGAAAAAGTTAAAAATTTACTACATGAAGCCGGTTTTGTTAACTTTGAATATATTCAAACATTAACCAAACATCCCAGGTATACAAATGAAGATATTGAAAAACCTACCGGAGGATATAAGAAGGGAGATTTTGTAGTAATAAGGGCGAGGAAACCGTGAAATTGTCAGAGAGGTTAAAAAAAGATTCTGAACGTATATGGCAGAGAATTTATGTTCATCCTTTCGTAAAGGAACTGTTCGAGGGAACACTCCCGGAACGGAAATTCAGATTTTATATTCTTCAGGACTATAACTATCTTACCTCCTCAATAAAGAACTTTTCTATTCTTGCCACCAGAGCAAAGAATGGGAGGGTTATGAGGGAGCTTATTGATATAGCATATACTGAAGCGAAAGGAGAATTTGAAGGTTATAAAAATTTTCTTAAAAAGATGAATTTGACAATTGAAGAGGCTGAAAACGAGGAACAGATTCAAACGAGCATTTCATATACAAGTTTTCTTCTGTCAACTTCCTCGATTAAATCATTTGAAGAGGGGATAACGGCTACTCTTCCCTGCTACTGGTCTTACGCGGAGATTGCTAAATTTCATAAGAAAAAACTCACCAGTAATAAAAATGAATTGTATAAAGAATGGGCGTATTACTATTTAGAAGATGATTATATTAATTTAGTTAAGAAAATAAAAAAGTTAGTAGATGAAATTAAAAGTGATTTTCCTTATGATAAATTAAAGCATGCTTTTGCAACATCCAGCAAATATGAATATATGTTTTGGGACTCAGTTTACAATGAGAAGTTTTAATATTTAACAGGTTAGGAGAAAAAATGTCTAAGAAAATCAAACAGATAGCTTTTGGGCCAGTTCCATCAAGGAGACTAGGTCAAAGTTTAGGAATTAATAATATTCCACCGAAGATTTGCACTTATTCCTGCATTTACTGTCAGCTTGGCAGGACCTTAAAGATTGAAACAGAAAGAAGAGAATTCTACAATACAGAAGAGATTGTAAAGGATGTTAAAAAAAAGGTTGAAAAAGCCAGGGAAAAAGGAGAAATCATAGATTATTTGACTTTTGTACCTGATGGAGAACCGACCTTAGATATAAATATAGGCAAAGAGATAAAGTTGCTCAAGAGTTTGGGCATGAAGATTGCAGTTATTACCAATGCTTCTCTGTTAAACAGAAGGGAAGTGCGGGATGATTTGAAGAAAGCTGATTGGGTATCGGTGAAGATTGATGCAATAAGTCACGAAATTTGGAAAAGAATTAATAAACCCCATAAAGCCTTTAAGCTCTATAAAATATTGGAAGGGGTTTTAGAGTTCTCTAAAAATTTCACAGGAGAATTAAACACAGAGAGTATGCTAATTCATAACCTTAATGATTCAGAGGAAGAAATAGAAAAGTTATCTGATTTCATTAAAAGTATAGACCCGAATAAAAGTTATCTAAGTATTCCCACTCGACCTCCCACAGAGACGTGGGTAAAATCTCCCAGTGAAGAAATGATAAACAAAGCATATCAGATCTTCAAAGAAAGAAATATTCCAGTTGAGCACCTTATTGGATATGAAGGTAATGCCTTTGCATTTACAGGGGATGTCGAAGAAGATTTACTCAGTATTACATCGGTTCATCCCATGCGAATAGAAGGAGTTAAAGAATATTTGAAAAAGGCAAATGCCGATTGGTCAAATATTGAGAGGTTAATCGAAGAAAATAAATTAGTAGAAGTAGAATATGATAAGAAAAAATTCTATTTAAGGAAATTATAAAATGATAGAAGGTAAGAATGAAAAAATTTAACACAGGTTATCAATGGTTAGATAAAGTGATGCCAGAAGGTTTGTTAATTCCTTCTTCCACCCTTATAAGTGGGCCAGGAGGCACAGGAAAACCTTTAATTGCTTTCGCATTTATTTCCTCCTGGTTGAAAAATGAAGGTGGTGTTATAATGTTTTCCCTCCAGTACCCTTCACCAGAATTTACCGTCGGTTCTATGAAAAAAATCTGTGGTGTTGACCTCAATGAATATAAAAAGAAAGTGTTATATGTAAATTTCAACCCTTCCATCCAGTTTACAGAAAAAGTGAAGAAATTGGAATACAATGCAAATCTTCTAAAACCTGAAGTCTGGGATAAAGTAATTGAAGTAGCAGAAAAGAGCTTAGGTGAAAGCAATTTAGGGACTCTCTTTTTTGGAGCAGCTTTAAATCTTTTATTGTTTTCTAAAACCTATGCGGAAGTTGTTTTTGAGAAATTAAAGAGGTTGATTTCAGAAGATAAAACAATGTCTTTTCTTTTTACGGTAAGCACAAGCGCCTTCAAGGAAAAGATAAAGGTTTTAGAAGAGTCAGCGGATAATCTTATTTTTGCAAGAATGGAAGAACCCATGAAACTCTTTCTCAAGATACTTAGATTAAAGGGGGTAAAGTTTTTCAGCGAGGAAGTCCCGGTCCCCTTTTCGAAATACCTTCTCGAAGAAATTAGAGATACAGCGGAGAGTCAGAGAAGCAAAATAATACCGGTTGTTTCTAAGATATAAGAAATGCCAAATTGTGGATTAAAAAGAGGTGAAAGATGATTAATTTTATCCCTCTGGTAAATCATTCTATCATAATAACTTTATTTGTTTTTGTAATGATGGTGTTTATTGATTATATAAATGTTTTATCAAAGGGGAAAATGTCTATTGCAGTGAGAGGAGGAAGATTACGGCAGTACATCATGGCATCATTTTTGGGAAGCACACCGGGTTGTTTAGGAGCTTTTATGAATGTTTCTTTTTATGTCCGTGGGCTATTATCTTTTGGAGCCATGGTTGGTGGAATGATTGCCACCAGTGGTGACGAGGCATTTGTGATGCTTGCCTTATTCCCCAAGAGAGCATTACTACTTTTTGGTTTATTGTTTGGAATAGGAGTTATCTTTGGATGGATATCGGATAAAGTCGCAGATTTCTTGAATATTACTCCCTGTGAAGAGTGCAAAGTGCTTAAAATCCATGAGGCGAATGAATGTCGCTGTTTTGACGCTTCTTTTTTAAAAAAATTCCGCCAATTTTCACTACTCAGGTATGGTATTATAATATTGATTGGAGTAATTGTTTTAGCTCTATCATTTGGTATAGTTGGACCTGAGGAATGGAACTGGCAGAGAATAACTATCATCAGCTCTCTTTCTTTTACCTTGTTTATCGTCTTTACGGTTCCCGAACACTATCTCAAGGAGCATATATGGGAACACATTCTAAAAAAACATCTATGGAGAGTGTTTTTGTGGACTTTCGGCGCCCTATTTGTCATAGAGATTGGCATGAATTTCTGGAATTTGGAAGCTTTTGTGAAAGGACATATGTTGTGGATACTGTTATTCTCCGGATTAATAGCAATAATTCCTGAATCTGGACCCCATCTTATATTTGTAATGATGTTCTCCAAAGGGCTTATACCTTTTTCAGTCCTCCTGACAAGTTCTATTGTGCAGGATGGTCATGGTATTTTACCACTCTTGTCTTACTCGATAAAAGACTCCTTTCTTATAAAATTGTTTAACCTCGTGATTGGTTTGGGCTTAGGCGCAATATTTTACGCAATTGGTTTATAAGGAGATATTAAAATGGTTGCAGGAAAAGGATTGAAAGATGGTTTTCTTTCCGATGATGAAGTAAGGGTTTTGACAAAAAAGGTTTTTGGGAAAATAGATTTAACCAATAAGAAAGTGTTGGTTATAATACCGGATCATACCAGAACAGCCCCTATAGAACTATTCTTTAGAACTATGTACGATGAGATTGGAGAAATCGTTCGGAAACTTGACTACATTGTCGCTCTGGGAACACACAGACCCCTAAGTGAAAAAGAGATTAACAGTAGAGTGGGCATTTCAGATAAGGAGAGAAAGACTGTTTATTCATCGGTCAATTTCTATAATCACAAATGGGATGATCCTGATTCCCTGCGAAGTATTGGCACAATAAAATCTGATGAAATAAAAGAGATAAGCAAAGGTCTTATGGAAGATGAGGTTGAAGTTAAAATCAATAAGATTATTTACGATTATGACCAACTTGTGGTGATTGGTCCGGTATTTCCGCACGAAGTGGTTGGATTTTCCGGAGGCAACAAATACTTTTTCCCTGGAATATCAGGACCTGAGGTAACAAACTTTTTCCACTGGTTGGGTGCCCTCATAACGAATCTTAAGATAATCGGTAGAAAATATACACCGGTTAGAGAGGTGTTGGACCGAGCTGCTTCATTTATTGATGTGCCAAAACTCTGTTTCAGCCTGGTAATCAGAGGCGAGAAACTCAGTGGGCTCTATATTGGTTCTCCTGAGGAATCCTGGTCAAAAGCTGCGGATCTGTCTTCTCGGGTAAATATAGTTTACAAAAAAAGGCAATTCAACAGAGTGTTGAGTATGCCTTCCGAGATGTATGATGATCTCTGGACAGCAGCAAAAGCGATGTATAAATTGGAACCAGTGGTTGCCAATGGAGGAACTATAGTTATTTATGTTCCAAATCTTAAAGAAGTCTCATACACGCATGGACCTCTTATCGATAAGGTTGGATATCATGTTAGGGACTACTTTCTCAAGCAGAAAGATAAATTTGAATGGGTCCCGGGGACTATTAAAGCGCACTCAACTCATGTTAAGGGAACGGGAACTTATAAGAATGGCAGAGAAGAACCGAGAATAAATGTAGTGCTTGCTACCGGTATTCCTGAAAAAAGATGTAAGAAAATAAATTTAGGATATAAGGACCCTGATGAAATAGATCCATCCAAATGGGAAAACAGAGAAAAAGAAGGTATTCTTCTGGTAAGAAATGCGGGCGAAGTTCTTTATCGTTTAAAGTAAAACAAGAGAAGTCAAAGGAAATGGAATTTAATATTACCTCAGAAGTTTTAGAGATTGTTGAAGAAGATATTTTGAGAATGACCGGAGAAGAAAACAAACAAATCTCTTTAAAATTTTTAAAGTCAAAGATTAAAGTCTCCGATTTTTTCTTTCATAAGGCAGTTAAAAAGTTGGGAAAAGAGGGCTTAATTTACTTGAAACCAAACTTTTTGGGGTTGACAAAAGGTGGTCGGGAAAGGGCAAAAGATATTATTGAAAAACACATGGTGGTGGAAAATTACTTTAAGAAAACAAGAAACGAAAAAGAGGCACATCAAGCCGCTCATATTCTTGAACATTATATATCAAAAGAAGCAATTAGAAATATAAAAAAATTATACACTTTCAGAGAAGGAAGCTCATCTTTAGTAGAATTTGAACTGCATCGAGAAACTATGATTTCAGATATCGTTTTTCTTGACTTTGGATTATTTGAAAGAATAATCGGTGTGGGAATATTCCCCGGACAGAGGATAAAAGTAACAAACAAAATTTACGATGTCGTTGTAATTAAAGTGAATAATAAAAAATTCGCTTTAGATAAAAATATAGCCGCGGGAATTAGAGTGTTGATTTATGGAAAAACTTAAAATCCTCCTAATAGGACAACCGAACGTAGGAAAATCATCTTTACTTAATGCCCTGGTGGGTTCAAAAGTTATAGTATCTAATTATCCCGGGACCACAGTGGAGATAACTGAAGCAGAGAAGAATTTTAACAATAAAAAAATAAACTTTATCGATACCCCCGGAATATATTCTATATCTGATAGGTCGGAAGAGGAAAAAGTTACGGAAAGAGCTTTACTTGAGCAAAAAGTTGATAGAGCCATAGTAATTGCCGATGCTGTTTCTCTGGAAAGAAGTCTTTATATGGTTCTGCAAATTTTAGAAATAGGAGTGCCTCTAACAGTGGCTTTGAATTTTGTGGAAGATGCCGAAAAAAGAGGGATAACAATAAATACTCAAAAATTAGAAGAATTATTAAATGTACCAGTGATTCCTATAAACCCTATAACAAAAAAGGGAATCCCCGTCTTTCTAAATTCATTATTAGAAATAAAAAGAGAAAAACAGAGCTTCAGGATTGAATACGATGATCATATAGAACAGGCTATAAGAGAAGTATCCTCACAGTTAAAGCCCAGTAAAAAGAAAGCTGAGTTACCCAGAAGGTTTATAGCTACGAGAATTTTAGAAGAAGATGAGGACTTTTACCAATATTCAAAGAACGAGAATATTATTAAAGAAATTAAAGAAGAGATGCCCGAGCATCCAAAGTTATCGGAAGACATTTCCGTAACCAGATACGGGACAGCTTCCTTTATAGCCGAAAAAGTTACCCGAATGTTTCCCCTGAGCGAAAGTGTTGAAATAGAAGAAAAAATCGATAATGTTTTATTAAATAAAACATGGGGACCCCTTGTTACCGGTTTATTTCTGTTTGTACTCTTTGGAGTACTTTTGTTTTTTGGTAACTGGATACAAAGTATTCTTATGAACTGGACAGAATTTTTTATATCTTCTTTCAATAGAGGTGAATCTTCTGCCTTGAATATAATTCTGGCTAATGGTTTTACTGGATTAATCGCCGGCATTTCTATTGCTTTACCTTACGTTTTCTTGTTTTACCTGTTTTTAGGGTTATTGGAGGATATCGGTCTTCTTTCCCGATTTATTATTAATATGCAAAGATTTTTGAAAAAATTAGGACTCTCCGGAAAGTCATTTATTCCTTTGATCCTGGGGCTTGGTTGTACTGTTCCCGCCATCCGGGCTACAAGAATACTATCGTCAAGAAAAGAAAAATTCTATACCGCTTCTCTGTATTCTTTTATTCCCTGTTCTTCAAGAATCGCAATAATAATGGGAATTATCGGGTTTTATGGGGGGACTCTTTTGGCTTTCAGCGTTCTATTTACTTTACTTTTTGCCGGTTTAATATGGATATTAACAATCAAAAAAGTCTTCCATCTAAAAAGTGAACCTTTGCTTTTAGAATTACCACCATTCAGGAAACCTTTGTTTAAAAGCGTGTTGGCTAAAAGCTGGATCAGAATGAGAGACTTTGTGTATATAGTAATCCCATTTTTAATTCTGGGAGGTATAACTTATGGGATTTTAAATATGACAGGGATTGACAATCTTCTGGTTAAACCTCTTTCCTGTATTACCACATGGCTTGGACTGCCGGATTCAACAATTATTCCACTTGTCTTTGGTTTCCTGCAAAAAGATTTAACCGGAGCCATGCTTATCTCAGTTTTAGGTAGTAAGATATCTATGGTTTTAACTCCTCTTCAGTTATATACTTTTGGAGTTGCTTCTACGGTTGGAATTCCCTGTATAATAGCTCTCGGAATACTGTGGAAGGAATTTAGTCCTAAAAAAGCAATGTTTTTAACTGGAATTTCAATAATTTACGGTATTGTCTTGGCTGGCCTAATACGGAATTTAATTTTAGCTTTATTTTAACTCTTGCAGACTTTTCTTAAAACAAACACCTCGTTTAAATTAGCCCAAACCTTGACAAGAAAGTTTTCATCGGTATATTTGATAATGAAAATCATTTTCAATAAGAAGTAAATCGGCGGGCATTAGCTGGAATACATTTTATGAGTACCCGATTAAAAGGAAGGAAATTGACGAGACATAAGTACAGAATTTGTGCCGAGGCATTTTATGGGATGGATATCTCTTTCGGTTTTTAATTTTAAAAAGAGCGTAAAACAAAAGAAGTGAAGCTCGATAAAATCAATCTTGAAAATTAAGTTTGAAAATGGAAAATAACATTAATAAATGGATAAAACAGGAAGGAGAAGAGTTTTTGAGGAAAATTGGCGTTAAAGAGGGACAGAACGTTTTGGATTTTGGCTCAGGCGAAGGGAATTACACTATACCTGCCTCTAAAATCGTAGGCACAAAAGCTAAAGTATATGCTGTGGATAAAGATAAAAATGTTTTGGATAATCTAAAAAGAAAAATAGAAGAACACAGAATAACAAATGTTGAACTGATAAACGAGAAAACTAAAATTCCTTTAAACGATAATAAGGTCGATGTGGTTTTATGTTATGATATTATACATTTAGTGGGCAAAAATGATAGCAGTACTGTAGAAGACAGGATGAAACTGTATGAAATTATAAAAAGAATTGCTAAAAAAAATGCTCTCTTTTCGGTTTATCCGACTCATCTTGTTACGCATACAGACGTTACCTCGAACCAGGAAATTAAAAAGGAAATCGAAAAGGCCGGTTTTAAATTTGAAAGGGAAATCCATGCTGAGTTAATTCATGATGATATCAGGGTTAAAGGTTGTGTATTGAATTTCAGGAAACTTTAAACAAGGAAGGTGAGATTGCAGAAGTTCTAAAGGAATTTAATTATGAACAAGTTAAAGATTTGCTTTCGCAGTCCAGAATTAATATGAGGAGTTGACATGGTAACAAAAAAGATAACTATTTTTCCAGGTAAAGATAAGAAAGGCGATAAAGAAAATTTTGACAGACTGGAGATTCTCGCCGGACAGAAAATAGGTATAGTAGGACCAACGGGTTCCGGGAAATCTCAACTTCTTTATGATATCGAAAGACTGGCACAGGGTAATACGAGAACAAAAAGGCAAATATTGATTAATGATAAAAAGCCATCTGCTGAATTTCGTCACAATCCTACCAAAAAGATTATTGGCTATTTAACTCAGCATATGAATTTCCTTACTGACACAACAGTAAAAGATTTTTTAGAAGTTCATCTGGATGCCAGAGGAAAAGGGCACAAAAAGCATCTTATCAAAGAAATTATCGAGAGCGCTAATAAGATTACCGGAGAGCCGATTGTGTCTGAAGCAAACTTGTTGGTACTTTCTGGCGGGCAATCCAGGGCGTTAATGGTAGCAGACTTGGCATATGTAAGCGAATCTCCCATCATTTTAATAGATGAGATAGAAAACGCCGGTATCAGGAAAGAGAAAGCGCTGGAATTGCTTTCCAAAAAGGGTAAAATTGTCTTTTTGGTTACTCATGACCCTAGATTGGCTTTGAATACCGATAAAAGGTTAGTCATGAGGTCGGGAGCTATCACCCAAATAATTTATACTTCAATAAAAGAACGGGGAATAGCTCACTATCTATCCTGGATTGAGGAATACATACTAGAGGTAAGAGAAGATATCCGACTGGGTAAAAGAGTAGAAGAATTAAAATTAATTTGCACGCCAATGTAAAAAAGGAGTTTTTTATGCGGCTTATTGTTTTTGGCGGAACCCCGGGGTCGGGGAAAACCAGCGTTATTAAATATGTAATAGAAGAGCTTAAAAGAGATTTTTCTATGCATTATGTGAAATTCGACGTTTTGTCAACAGATGACGACGCCTTAATCAAAGAGAGATTTCATATCTCAACCGAGAAAAAACTCGCAGGAGATTTATGTCCTGATCATTATGGGGCATTGGAATTTCCCAAACTTATTGAAAAACACAAAAACAAAGATTTGTTTATTGTTGAAACAGCAGGGTTATGCCTGCGGTGCTCGCCTTATGTAAACAAAGGGTTGGGTATTATGGTAATAAATATCACTGCTGGAAAACCTTCCAGTTACGGGCCACTATTAACGGAAGCAGATATAGTAGCTATAAACAAAGGCGATTTAATTTCTCAGGCAGAACGAGAGATATACAGAATTAAATTACTTGGAGTAAATCCGAACGCTAATCTTGTTGAAACAAATGGACTAACAGGAGAGGGTTCACTGGATTTGGTTGAGTCCATAAAAAATATGCCGCCTACAGAAGGAAAACTTACTTTGAAAAAATCTATGCCTTCAGCTATATGCGGTTATTGTTATGGTAATAGAATTATCGACCCCCAAGCTGTTTATAACCGCTACGAAAAAGGTAAGAAATTGAAGAATTTACTCCCAAATAAAAATTGCGGTGCTTGTGGTTATAAATCTTGCAACGAGTTTATAAGGGCGGTATTGGATGGATTAGTTGAAAAGGAGAAATGTATTTATTTGAATATTAAAAGGCAATAAAATATGGTCAAGATAGATAGGCTAAAATGCGATGGATGTGGAGTATGTGTGGAATCCTGTCCTTTTGGAGTTCTGGTAATAAAGGACAAAAAAGCAACAATAGTAAAACCCGAGATGTGTCGCGATTGTCAAGTTTGCGTTCAGATTTGTCCCAATGAAGCTATTGAATATATCGATGAATAAACGCACTGATATTCTGTGATGAAAAAATAAAGGAGTATGCCTATGTTGGTCAGTTTCGAAAAGATATATAAAGCAAGAAAAAATTTAAGGCTAAGAGAAAAAGTCAATAAAGAAGAAATAGAGAATTGCCAAAACAAATACTATGTTTAAGTCAGTGACTTTAAACCGAAAATCTTAATCTTGAAATGGGAGTAGATGACTCAAAAGAATGGACCATTTCAAAAATGAAATTAATCCGCGATAGTTATGATTTTGCTTGAAGTTCACTTATGGCTTTACAGAATGAATACGATTTTAAGATTTTGACTTTAGGAGGCGGAGGATTTGTTCATCCTATGTTAGGGCAAAATTGGGGGATTCAAATTAAAAATTTTATGAGGAAAAAATAAAGGTGTAGAAAAAAGGGATAAATGGAAATCAAGGAAGAGGGTTTAAAGAAAAGAGCACGAAAAATTCTAGGGTTGGCGTTAAAAGCAGAAATAGATATTGAAGAGATAAAAAAGCGATTTCGCCAGAGGACAAAAGAATACCATCCCGATGTAGATATAGAGAATAGAAGTTTGAATAAGAAATTTAAATTGATTGTTCAAGCCAAAAATTACTTAGCGAAAAAGGAAAAGAATCCTGTTCTACTGGAAGATGATAATCTTGTAGAGGAATTTTTGGGGGAACCGGTTGAGAAACTAGGTAAATCTTTTAAAGAATGGATGCAGGATCACTTTTATGATTTTGAAAATAAATCAATCTGGCCTACGGAATGATAGCCGTCTTTTTTATTAAATAATTAAAGGAGGAAATAAAAATGTTTAAGGAAAGCCTCGCATATGGACCAGTTCCATCAAGAAGACTTGGACAGAGTTTAGGCATAAACAATATCCCACCCAAGGTTTGTACCTATTCATGTGTTTATTGCCAGATTGGCAAAACTCTAAATATGCAAACCAACAGAGAGGCTTTTTACAAACCAGAGAAAATAGCAAATGATGTACAGAGGAAAATAAGAGAAGCTAAAAAGAGAGGAGAAAGGATTGATTATCTTGCCTTCGTACCCGATGGTGAACCCACTCTGGATGTAAATATAGGCGAAGAAATACAATATCTTAAGGATTTAGGTATCAAAATAGCAGTTATTACCAATGCTTCTCTGTTAAACAGAAGGGAAGTGCGGGATGATTTGAAGAAAGCTGATTGGGTATCGGTGAAGATTGATGCAATAAGTCACGAAATTTGGAAAAGAATTAATAAACCCCATAAAGCCTTTAAGCTCTATAAAATATTGGAAGGGGTTTTAGAGTTCTCTAAAAATTTCACAGGAGAATTAAACACAGAGAGTATGCTAATTCATAACCTTAATGATTCAGAGGAAGAAATAGAAAAGTTATCTGATTTCATTAAAAGTATAGACCCGAATAAAAGTTATCTAAGTATTCCCACTCGACCTCCCACAGAGACGTGGGTAAAATCTCCCAGTGAAGAAATGATAAACAAAGCATATCAGATCTTCAAAGAAAGAAATATTCCAGTTGAGCACCTTATTGGATATGAAGGTAATGCCTTTGCATTTACAGGGGATGTCGAAGAAGATTTACTCAGTATTACATCGGTTCATCCAATGAGAAGTGATGGGGTAGAAGAATACTTGAGGAAGGCTGCTTCGAATTGGAAAGTTGTAGAAAAACTGGTAGAAAAAAACAAATTAAAAGAGGTAAAATACAAAGACAAAACGTTTTATTTAAGAAAAATACAAACTACCTCCCCTTCCCCTTGACAAAAACACTTTTTTTAATACATTTGATAATGAAAACCATTTTCAATAAGGTAGAGGTTAAAGACAAATGAACGGAAGATATGGTATGGGTCCCCGATGGTGGGACGGGAACTTAAGAAAGCATAGTTGCAGGATTACGGTTCCCAGGCAGGCAATATTAGATGTTTTGAGTAAAGAGAGTAAGCATCTAAGTGCCGAAGACGTTTTTATGAAAGTACGCAAGAAGTATCCTGCTATTGGCTTAACAACTGTTTACAGGACTTTGAATCTACTTACGCGGATAGGTCTGGTATTGAAATTCAATTTTGGTGACGGTAGGGCGAGATATGAATTGGCAGTTGGAACCCAGCAGGAAAGACATCACCATCATCTTATTTGTACTAAATGTAACAGGATAATAGATTATAAGGATTTCATAGACGAAGAAGAAAAATTATTCAAAAAGACGGGAAAGGTGCTTTCCGAGAAATATAACTTCGAAATCACCGATCATCTTGTTCGTTTTTACGGTTTATGCGAAAAATGCAGAAGCGACCATTAAAAATTGTTTTAACAACCAAAAAAGGAGGCAATTATGCCATTAGGAGATAGAACAGGTCCAGCAGGTTTAGGTCCAATGACAGGTAGAGCTGCAGGTTACTGTGCCGGGTATTCCGTTCCGGGATACATGAATCCAGTTCCGGGAAGAGGATTCTTTGGCAGAGGTAGAGGTGGTGGTTTTGGTCGTGGTGGTGGAAGAGGATGGGGAAGAGGATATTTCTCGAGCGGTTTTCCGGGTAGCGGATATTACGGAGCCCCTGCGTATCCTTACCAACAGGAAGTCAGTCCCGAAGAAGAAGTGAGCTTTTTGAAAGAAGATGCTAAAGTTCTAAAGCAGCAGCTTAAGGAACTTCAGGGT
>CAZRYJ010000022.1:0-20977 GCA_964604245.1 uncultured bacterium
GTAACAGGAGATTGTTCCATAAGTTTTGCAGCTGCAACCAATTTTTCCGCAGCCTGGTATTCACCCATAGCATTGATTATCTTTGCCCTCCTGTCTCTTTCGGACTCAGCCTGGCGCGCCATTGCTCTTTGCATATCCTGAGGTAAATCAACGTGTTTTATCTCTACAGTCGTTACCTTTATACCCCAGGGATCTGTTTGCTTATCAATAATACCCTGAAGTTCCGCATTGAGTTTTTCTCTCTCGGATAAGAGCGCGTCCAATTCCGCGCTTCCGACCACACTCCGAAGTGTAGTCTGTGAAATCTGAGAAGTGGCAAACTTATAGTTTTCAATTTCAATTATTGCTTTTTCAGGCTCCATGACTCTGAAGTAAACCACGGCATTAACTTTTACGGAAACGTTATCTCTCGTTATCACATCCTGAGTAGGAACGTCATGGGTTACAACTCGCAGGCTAACCCTGACAACTTTCTCGATAAACGGAATAATAAGAACAAAACCGGGTCCTCTAACTCCGACATACCTTCCCAGACGAAAAATAACCGCTCTTTCATATTCCTGAAGTATGTTTACCGCGTTAGCTGCAAGTATTAAAATAATAACTCCGACTACAATTAATACACTACCCAATTTATACCTCCTTTTTTTTGACTTTTATTATTAAGCCGTTCACTTCCAGGACTTCTACCTCGGTGTCTTTTTTTATTTTTTTATCTGATACGGCATTCCAGTATTCACCTCTTATAAATACTTTTCCCTCAGTAAAGCTTATGTCGCTGACAGCTTTTCCAATTGCCCCAATCAAGCCTTCTTTTCCTGTTGTGGGTTTTTTTCTCATTGCTCTTAGGGTAGCACCTAAAGCGAATATGAAGAACGCGGCAGTTGTTCCGACAGCGGCAAAAATTATTGGTTTTGAAATTTTAAGAAAATCGGCACTCGTATTTATTAGCATCATTGAACCTATCGACATTGATACAATACCTCCTATGGTTAAAGGTCCGTATGTGGGAGTTAAGACCTCCATAACGAACATGGCTATACCGAGTATGATTAAGGCAACACCTGCATAATTTATCGGAAGGGTTTGAAAAGAATAAAAAGCAAGGATGATACAAAGTGCACCCATAAGGCCGGGAATTATTGCTCCCGGGCTTCTTATTTCGAATATCAAACCGTATAGACCAACAATGAATAAAATATAGGCTATATTCGGATTCGCAATCAATTTCAAAAGTTCTTCTCGTAAGCTCATTGGCATATTTTCTTTCTCTGCGTTTTTTGTATCCAGTTTTTTTGAACCACCAGGTAAACTTACTTCCATACCGTGAATCTTTTCCAATAGCTCATCTACGGAAGAGACAATAAGGTCAATAATATTAAGCTCCAAAGCCTCTTCTGCTGTTGCGGAAACGGATTTTCTGACCGCTTTTTCCGCCCATTCTATATTTCTGTTTTTCTTTTTCGCTATACTACGCAAGTAGGCTGCTGCATCTTCGGTTACTTTTTCCATCATTGTGTCATCCGGCTTTTTCTCTTCGCCGCCTCCAATGCCTTTTGGGGAAATGGCTACAGGATGTGCTGCTCCTAAGTTTGTTCCCGGTGTCATTGCTGCAATATGAGCCGCGTAAGTCAAAAAAACCCCGGCTGAGGCATCTCTTGCTCCTGATGGGTGCACATAAACAACTATTGGGACGGTGGAGTTTAATTCGTCTTTAACTATTTCTCGCATGGCGCCGTCAAGTCCGCCGGGAGTGTCGAGCAACAGAATTAACGCTTCTGCGTCTTTTGCTTCGGCTTTTTTAATAACTCTATGTACATAATTTGCCGTAATCGGACCAATAATCCCTTCAACTTCACCTATAATAACAGTACTTCCGAAAAGCCATAAGATTAAATACATGAATCTATAATACTAAAAACAAAGAGGGAAGTCAACCCTGTTTCATTTAGACATATAACACCCACAAAGCTGTTAGCTATTTGCTGTTGGATTTTTGCATTAAACCCATCCTCGTAACACCAAAAATCTAAAAATTTAACAAAAAACATAAATTATTCTAAATATTTTTCAAGCTAATAGCTAAAAGCCAAAAGCTAAGAGCTGCAATAATTAGGATTGTATGCGTTACGTAAAGCTCTTTTTACTGGTATCCGGTACCTGGTATCTGGTATCTATTTATCGCACTTGACATCCAACAATAATTTCCTATTATAAATCCGTATGACTGACAAACAGTGGGATATATTAACCAATGTTATAAATGGAGAAAAAGTAGAATCTCTACCTGTTGGTTTTATCATAGATAGTCCCTGGCTGCCAAACTGGTACGGCATTTCCATCCTTGACTACTATTCGAACGACAACCTCTGGTTTGATGCGAATATGAAAGCTATAGAAGAATTTCCCGAGACGATTTTCTTGCCGGGTTTCTGGTCGGAATATGGTATGTGCACCGAACCATCCGCTTTTGGAGCAAAATGTACTTTTTCAACAAATGCATTTCCCAATGCCGAAAAGATTATTCGCTCTACGGAAGAAATTGGAGATTTGGAAATTCCTGATCCTTTGAAGGACGGACTTCTTCCGTTTATGCTGAACCGTCTAAAACTGGCTCAACCTAAAATTGAAAATGCGGGTCATAAAATAAAATTTTCCGTTTCCAGAGGCCCCTTGAACATAGCAGGATTTTTAATGGGGATGACGGAATTTCTCATCTCGATAAAAACAAAGCCGGAAAAAGCTCACGCCTTATTAAAGAAAATTACAGGGTTTTTAATAAAATGGCACCAGATTCAAAAAGATACTTTTCCTTCAATTGACGGAATTTTTATTCTTGATGACATTATTGGTTTTATAGGGGAAGAAGATTTTAAGACTTTCGGTTTACCTTATTTTAAAGAACTTTACAGGACCGATATGGCAGTAAAATTTCTTCATAATGATGCTTCATGTAAGGTATCGCTAAAGTATCTGCCTGAAATGGGAGTTAATTTTTTTAACATGGGCTTTGACACGGATATGAATGAACTAAGAGAAAAAACAAACTACAAAGTTACCATGCTTGGAAATATTCCGCCCAGGGATGTTCTTGCAAAAGGCAATCCGGATGATGTAAAAGAATCAGTGACTAAATTAATGGACTCTCTTGAAGATACATCAAGGATAATTCTTTCCTGCGGTGGCGGAATGCCGCCGAGTGTATCGTCAGAAAATATAAATTCATTTATTAAAACCGTTAAATCTTATCAACAGTAAATTAAATATAAAAGACTAAACAGCAAAAATACTAAATTAGGTTATAGTTAAAACAAAAATAGAAGCTTTGTGTTCTTTGTGAGCTTTGTGGTTCAATTTCATTTTTTCTCTGCGTTCTCTGTGTCTCTGCGGTGATGATGATTTGGGGGATAGTAGTGGAGGGTGTTACAATAGTTATTGACAAAACAAAAAAAGTATATAAGTTTTATTTTGATTGGGGAGAAAATTCTCAGGAAGAATATATTTGTAGAGATCATATTTAAAACATAAAAGCAGAGGAGGAATTTTGTCTGTTCTGGAAGATCTAAAGGAAAGCGTAATTGCCGGCAATGAAAATAAGGTAATAGAATATACCCAACAGGCTTTAGAGGAAGGTATTGATGTGGAGGAGATACTGAATAATGGATTTATACCCGGAATGGATGTGGTAGGTAATATGTTTCAGGCAAATGAAATTTATGTACCTGAAATGTTGATCTCCGCAAAAGCTATGAAAGCGGGAATGAAGATATTGGAACCTTTGTTGACGAAAGCAGGGATCGAGCCTATAGGAAAAGTCGTTATTGGTACTGTAAAAGGAGATTTGCATGATATAGGTAAGAATCTCGTAGCTATGATGTTGGAAGGTGCCGGTTTTGAAGTGATTGATGCGGGCGTTGATATTACACCTCAAAAATTTATGGACTTGATAAAAGAAAATAAGGCTGATATTCTGTGTCTTTCTGCTCTTTTGACCACTACTATGGTCGGAATAAAGAATGTGATAGATGCATTTGAAGAAAATGGTTTACGGGATGATGTTAAGATAATTGTGGGCGGAGCTCCGTTGAGCGCCGATTATGCAAAGGAGATTGGTGCCGATGGATATTCTCCTGATGCGGCATCTGCCGTCGATTTGGCTAAGAAAGTAATAGGTAAATAGATGTAATGAAAAAGCTTAATTCTAAAGAATATATTATATTGTGAAAAAACTTATAGATTTAGTAAATTCTTATTATTCCGAAAACAAACGTTTAGTTGCTCCTTTACTTGGTTTCCCGGGTGTTAAGATGGCGGGGTCAAGTATAAAACTTGCCCAGCAGAATCATGAAGAGCATTTTAAAGTAGTTAATTCACTGGTTACGAAATTTGAACCGGATCTTCAATTTGTTCTTATGGATCTTTCGGTGGAAGCTAATGCCCTTGGGCTTTATACTATTTTTCCTCCCAATGAATCAGCTACAGTTCTTAAGAAGAATGTTGAATTTGGAATGGATAGTCTGGATTTACTTAGAGAGATTAAATTTGATAGTGATAGCAGACTGCTTAGTTATGTTAAAACGGTAGAGTTGATGAAACTCGATTTCCCTTCCAATGTAAAAGTTGGAGCGTATGTCTCAGGTCCTTACACTCTGGCAGGTCTTATTATTGGTGCGGAAGAGGCAGGTCTTATGGCTGCCAGAGATCCGGAAAAGCTTAAGAAGATATGTGTTTTTACCACGGAGTGCATAATGAAATATACGAAATTACTTCTTTCGGCGGGAGCGGATGCGATTTGTGTGCTTGAGCCGAGTGGTGTAATGCTTGGTCCTTCGCATTTTGAAAATTTTTCAACGATGAATGTTAAACGGGTCGTTGAAATCTGCCATCAGGCGGATTCGGACTGTATATATCATGTCTGTGGTAACAGTATGCATCTCATCGATAAAATGGTGGAATCCGGGGTAGGTGGATTAAGTCTTGATTCCAAAGACACTGGAGTAGATCTTGCCGAAGTTGCCAAAAATATCCCTGAGGATGTAGTTATAATCGGTAACCTGAGTCCGACTAAGACCATCGTTTATGGAACTCCGAAAGGAGTAAAGGAAGAAGTGAATGCTTTACTTGCCTTTATGGATGTCTTTCCAAATTATGTGCTGAGTACAGGATGTGACTTACCGCTGGAAACCCCTCTGGATAACGTATCAGCTTTTATTGAAACCGGCAGAAATTATATGATTTCGTGTTAATAGTATTTTATTTCTGAATATAAATAAAATATTAAAAAGTAAAAAACAAAGCCCACACCAAACCCCGGATAGTAACCACAGGATCTTACCCTGGTACATTCGTTCCTCCCTACAGGGCAGGCAGATTAACACGTCTTACCCAACCTCCCCAATATTTTTCATTTTTAAACAACAAAATAAATCTTTTAAATCTGTGTGCATTCGTGGCTATTATTGAGGTATTAGGATGGGTTTTAAGAAACACAAAAAAATCTCTGTGCGCTCTGTGTGTTTTCCTTTTTCTCTGTGTTCTCTGTGGTAAAATTTGTTTTTTTCGGGTTTAGGGGTTTCGTATGTTTCGTGGTTGGGAAATGTAAATATTTGGTTAAATTTTTACCCTTGACAATTACCATATAATACATTAAGATAAATTTTATGCAGCTACTTAGATTGAATGTGGTGGAACATAGAGGGATTATTTAGTTGTAATTTTGATGTCATCCATAGCCTGATTGAGAGATAAGGGAAAAGAGGTCGGTGTTATTAGTAGAATTAAGTATATAGTAAAGGTGTAATATTTTTTATTAGGCTCACTGAAATAAGGAGGGCGCTATAAAAATTACGCTTAGTAAAGTTTGGTTAATATCTATAATTTGTGTTTATTCGATTTTTTTGTATGGTCAAAATTCCACGGGGAGGTTTTAAGCAAATTGAATCTTTATATAAGACATAAGAAGGTGTATAAGACAAGAATGTTTGTCGATGCTTTTGTGTTTCAATCAATTGATTTAACTTATTGTGTTGTAAACCTTAATGGAAGGAGGTTTTAATGGAGAGTATAAGAAGGAGAAAAGGGTTGTTGCTCAAGTGGATTTTATATGGCTTACTGGTGTTTGTGGCTTGCTTTGTGGTTACTCAGAGTGCGAAAGCGGCAGTGACCGGAAAAATCGCTGGTGTTGTTGTAGATGCTCATACAGGTCAACCTCTACCAGGTGCCAATGTTTTAATTGAAGGTACTGATAGGGGGGCAGCCTGTGATGTGGATGGTTATTATTACATATTAAGATTAGATCCGGGCACTTATAGTGTTCAGGCGAGAATGATGGGCTATAAAACTCTTATGAAGACTGATGTTAAAGTTATATCAGGACATACTACCCCTCTTGATTTTCGATTGGAAACGACGGTTGTAATAGGTGAAGGAGTAACTGTCCAGGCTCAGAGAGAAATAATCAAGATTGATCTTTCTTCAAGTTCCATCACTGCCGATAGAACTGATATAGAGGCGGTGCCTCTTGTCTCTGATGTAACACAGTTTCTCAACTTACAGGCTGGAATAGATGGCTGGAGTGTAAGAGGTAGTGGTCTGGAAGATACTAAATTGATGGCGGACGGTCTGTTACTTGTTGACGCGAGAGCCAATGAGCCCATCATGATGCCCAACCTTAGCGAAATAAAAGAGATAAGTTTGATGAGGGGAGGATTTGACGCGGAATATTCAAACGTTCGTGCGGGAGTTATCAATGTGGTTACCAGGGAAGGTTCTTCCAAAAGATACGAAGGTTCCTTTGAATTAAGGTTTACCCCGGCGTATCAAAAGCATAATGGGAAATCTATTTTTGACCCTGAGAATTATTACAACGAAGTATATTTATGGAATAAGTTAGATACGGGTGTCGCATGGAATGTAGACTTTTTTACAGATGATACTCTTGGGCTCGACACTGTTGCTAGATTAGATAGTGTTTGCTGGAAAGGTCCGGCTAACGTATGGGGGGACCCCGAAAGTCCGTTTTATGACACAGTAAAGCTTAAAGAACATACAGGACAATCGTGGAAAGGATGGGAAGGAGAAGCCACGGGGAAACCGACTACACCTGAAGATTTACGTAATCAATTTCTCTGGATGCGGCGTATCGATACCAGGGAAGATTCTCTCTTACCCAACACAGATTCTCTCTTTGATATGTACAGCGGTGGGGAGGCATATATTCCTATTTGGGATATTACTGTTGAAGATGGCGATACAATTTATGATTTGTTAGGGTTTACAAGGGAACCTTATGAAATACCTGAAGACCAACCGAGAGTAGGGACATACGGCGATCTTCCGGATTGGACCCTGGATGTAGGCTTTGGAGGACCTGTCCCGGTTATAGGAAACCACTTAGGGGATATGACCTTTTTTATTTCCCACAGAAACGATAATGAAGCTTTTCCTCTTCCTGATAGCAGAGATTATTACAAAGAAAGCTCGACTAGTCTTAAACTAACTTCCCGCTTTGGAAATTTTAAAGTGAACCTCAGAGGGGCTTATTCTGAAATTAATACTCTTAGCCCATGGTCTATAGGAGAACATTTGGGCAGCAGCAGAATGGAAGCAGATATAGGACAGGTTTATCTTAGAAGCCCTTATGACATGCTCCAAAGACCGGGTGAATGGGACAAAATATATCATGGTAGCGATAAAATCAGATCCGACCCTGTAAACCTTTTCAATCCAACCTCGCTTACACCCTTTGACATTATTTCTAAAATGGGCGGTTTTACCATACAACATGCATTGAGTGAAAATACTTTTTACGATATAAGGTTAACATATCTTCGTTCCGATAATGACGCCAATTTTTGGCATGATGTACCTCTATCGATGAGAGATACTGTTCTGATATGGTTTGGGGACGCGACGGATGAATTTGGCGATTATTATACGGATCAAGCTTATTTGTATAAATATACGGGCAACAATCTCCCGTACGGCTTTCTTTATCCTGAATGGAAAGGAGACCACTGGGAATCCAAACGTGTCCTTGGAGTAGAAAATACCACGGTGTTTGGAGGTGGTCAAAATTGCGGTACTTTCAATCAATCGTGGTCCGAAACTTATAATACCAAGTTTGATTTAACCTCTCAGATAAATAAGTACAACCAGATAAAAACAGGTCTCGAAGTTAACTACGCCGAAGCACATGAATATTATATAATAAATGAAGGTTACGAATGGGCAGAAGAAGGAAAAGAAGACTCCTTAGGAAAGTCTTATTTAGTTAAATATGATTCGGATCCGATCTTGGCTGGTGCTTATATTCAAGACAAAATCGAGTATGAAGGAATGTTTGCTAATTTGGGTTTGCGTTTTGATTACTCGGATCCAAATACCGAGTGGCCGTCCAGAGACAGCAATTATGTTTATTCAACTTATTACAACAAAAATCTTAAAAACCTATTGTTCGAGCAAGACTCTCTGTTAGAAGATGTACCTGCCCAGATAAAAGTAAGTCCCCGTGTGGGGATTTCCTTCCCCTTCTTAGAAAACAGCAAATTATTCTTCAATTACGGACATTTTTATTCCTTAGCACCCAACGTATATAGATATAAAATTTCCTGGGGCAGAGATATAGAACCTCTTCAATTCATAGGAAACCCCTGGTTAGACATGGAAAGGACTATTTCCTACGAAGTAGGATTTGAGAGCAATATAGCTAACACTTATTTAGCAAGAGTTACCGGCTATTATAAAGACAACGATAACGAATATGTTGCGGTTAGTTATACGGACAATAATACTGATAGAACTATCGACTATACCACATACGAGAATTTGGAATACAGTGATACACGAGGCTTCGAGTTAGAGTTAAGAAAACCACATGGAAGATTTTTCACCGGCTGGGTTATATACGATTTCAGAATAAACAGCGAAGGACAAACCGGAAGAGAAGAACACTACGATTACCCCGTAGATGAAGCGCAAATGGGCGTTTCAGACCCGGAACAGACAGAGCCCGTTCCGCAACCGGTGTGGCGAGCACAGACAACTTTCAAAACGCCGCTGGATTGGGGAATATTTTTGGGAGGTTATAACCTTTCATTCATGTACAGCTGGAAAGCAGGTTATTATGAAACCTGGAATCCTTTTGGAGGAGGATCACAGGAATTATCTTATATTCTGCAAAACAACATCCAATGGGAAAACCAGCGCAACCTGGATATGAGTATAAGTAAAAATCTCTCGATTGCGGGAGCAGCTCTTACTTTATTCATGGACGTGCACAATCTATTGGATTGGCAGGAACTCCACCAACAAGGTTTCCATAATGACAGAAACAATTATCTGGAATCTCTTCATCTCGAGATGTATAATGAAGAACCATACTTTAGCGACCCGAGATTTACTCCTCCGGCAGTAGGTGAAGAACCGGATCAAATTGGAGATCTGCAAAGTGAAGATAAGCCATATATAAACAATCCGAATAGAGAATTCCTCTGGTACTTAGATCCCAGATACGTACAGTTTGGAATAAGGTTCAGTTTTTAGAGGAAAAGGAGGTTATTAAAAATGAAACAAAGAAAATTATTGATATTCTTACTTACATTTTTTCTCGCAAATACCACATATGCTCAAGTAAGGAAAAGTATCGATGTGGGAAAAATAGAAACCGTAATTTTTGATGATGGCATACAGAGTACCACTAATAAACCTATGAGTCATGTTATTTATCCCAGAGGTTCACTTGTTACTTTGTGGGATTATGTAGAAACTACTACCTATATGCCGGGGGGAATCATGAGAAATGCCTCTACACTGGTCGGACACCGAAACTGGACAGATGCAACCGGTAAGTTCTGGCCTTATCACATCACCGGGCATTGCAACCGTGAATCTTTCGGACCCGGAGACCCATATCAATTTAACATCCCGGATGAATTAGGTTATTCCATACACAGATATTACAGATATCCGCCGACACAGATAATAATTGATGGAATGCATGTGGAAAAGGCGTTCCCCACTCAAGGTGATGAAGTAGCTCCCGATAAAGTATGGGGAACCGCGGATGTAATGGTCGAATGTCATTATAGGCTTTCTAATGGTTTAGATGTTTATCAAAGAAACCTGGCATGGAGCCAACCTGACCATGACGATTATGTGGTATGGGATTTAACTTTTATAAATACAGGGAATACGGATAGGGACGAAGATATTGAACTATCCGGTCAAACATTGGATTCGGTAGTAATAATGAAACATTACGAAGGAATTCCAAATGGAGGAATGTTCCCGTACGGAACCTGGTGTGGAGTAACGGAAGATCATGATACCAGACTTTCCTACCCTTATGATGGTGATTCTCTTCGCATAGATTACCTTGCTTTATCCAGAAAAGCGGGTCATGATTATGATTGCTACGGAGGGAAATGTCAAATAGCGTGGGCAGGAGATCCTGATAGTATTAATGGTACCCGTTGGCCCGGACATATAACTTTATTCGCGCCAAAAAATACGAGTGTTCAGCAGTCGTATCCGATTGTGGATATTGCCGCGAGTAACGACCCGGCTCAGCCAAGCATGCACAGTACCATAGAAGATTGGCCGGATTTAGTAACTAATCTGGAAGATTTACAGGATACGTTCGACTATAAGGAACCTTACCGCTGCATGAGAAAAGGAATATGGGGTTATACAGATACAACACTTCCGGAAAACAAAGCTGCGCAACATATGAATCTTCTCTATGATGTATATGACACAACTGCTACAGGCGCAAAAACCTGGTATGATATACCTCAGGATAGATTGCAAGAAAATGATCCCGATCTCGGACACTACGAAGCCAGATCACTCTCATATTACGATTTCAGCGTCCAGCCAAAATTCTCTATAGGTCCTTACAACATGGAATTCGAAGACACTCTAAGATTTGTCTATGCGGTTGCGGTTGGCTCTATCAACCCAAAAAATGCTCGTTTGATGGGCAAGATGTACGCGGAGGGTAATGCCCGCAATTATGAATGGCTCGCGGAGATGGATTCAGCCGAAATACGAGAAGAATATACAAAAAGAGATCCTGTAGCCGAAATATATGGAGAAATAGATCCCTCCACTATATGGCGAGGTGGAGGATTGAATGCTATGGCTAAAGATTATGTGGTGGCAACCGGAAGAGATTCTCTTTTTATAAACGGAATGAATGCTCAAAGAAACTTTAATTCAAATTATAATATTCCGCTTTCACCCGCTCCTCCTTCGGTTTTTGAAGTTTGGTCTCGTCCAGACGCGATAGGACTGAGCTGGAGCTATGAAGCCGGTTACGAACCATCACCAACCGAACTTGCCGGTTTTAAAATCTACAGAGCTCAAGGCGGAACCAGATTCGCTATGGCCGCCGATGGCACCATAACAGGCGATTGGGAAATGATCGATTCTTTAGGTCCGGATGAAAACAGTTTGAATAACACTGAAGGTATTACATCGGGCTTTGATTATTACTATTCTATTACAGCGGTAAGCACTGCAGGGATAGAAAGCGGAAGATGGTTAACAATGACCAAGGAGCCGTTTGCGGCAAGATTAACAGATCCTCCGAAAGAGAGTCTCGATTCTGTAGTAATTGTTCCCAACCCTTTGAATGTCAGAGATAGGCAGTTCCCGGAAAGTGAACATAAGATAATATTCAAAAACCTACCAGGCGAATGTACTATCAGAATATTCACCGAATCGGGAGAATTAGTAAAGACCATAGAACATACCGATGGTTCCGGAAGCGCGTTCTGGCAGGATTTTTGGTATCTAACTACAGTCAATAACCAGAGACCGGCGAGCGGTATTTACATTGCCCATATACAAACTCCAGCTCCGGATAGTAAATGGGTTACCCGTAAGTTCATCATAATAAGGTAAGGGGGAGAGAGATGAAAAAATCTATTGTTCTCATATCTTTATTAATATTTATTCTTTCGGTTAATTCTTACGCGATTGAAAAGGTTGCCCAGACAGGCTGCAAATTTTTGGATGTGGGTGCGGGAGCTCGAGCTTGCGGAATGGGAGAAGCTTTTACTGTGATAGGACAGGACGCCACCGCTCTCTTCTACAACCCTTCGGGTATAGGTAAAATCGATGCATATTTTGATTTGTCCATAGGTATGACTCAGTGGATCGCAGATATCGATTACATTTATGTAGCTGGTGTTTATAATGCTGACGTATGGGGAAATTTTGGTTTTAGCGTTATAGCGCCTGATTATGGTAGTGATATTCCATGGACCAGGGTGGATGTCAATGAAGACGACGGTTATGTGGTGCTGGGTACGGTAGATGTTAATGCGTTCTGTGCCGGTTTTGCTTATGCCAGAGAATTTACTGAAAAGTTTACGGTTGGGGCGCAGATTAAATACGTTTCTCAACATCTGGGAGCGAATAATTTTCAAGTAGTGAGCGGAGAAGAGCTTGAGGATACTTCAGTTGTAACCAGAGATAACGAGATTTCTACCCTCTCTTACGACTTCGGTCTCCTTTTTTATCCGGGTTTTAAGAGTTTTGCTTTTGGTATGTCTGTTAGGAATTTCTCTCCCAGGGTAACTTATGAGCAAATTGGATTTGAATTGCCTTTGACCTTTGCGCTTGGTGTAGGTTTTGATTTAATGGATTTCTTGGGGGAATATCATGATTATTCGTTTTTGATAGGAGCAGAGATGCTGCACCCTCGTGATTGGCAGGAAGAGTTTCATTTGGGTGGAGAATTTGGAGTTAAAGATATGATTTACTTCCGTGCAGGATATAAATTCAGATATTCCCAGGAAGGTTATAACGTAGGGGCCGGTATTAATTTTGCCGGCGTAAGGATTGATTATTCATATAGTGAGTTCAAGTCATTTGACATGATCAATCGAGTCTCTGCAGGATTTTCATTTTAGAAGAAGCCGATCTGCAGCTTGAGGAAATATTCGGTTTTAAAGGGATTAATCTCCCTTGGTAGGGTTAAATTTTTATTAGCTTGAAAGGAGTGATATATGATTTCTGAATCGCAAAATATACCTCTAAAAGAGAAGATCGGCTATGCTGTAGGTGATACTGCATCGAACCTGTTTTTTCAAACTTTTATTCTGTTTATAACTATCTTTTATACGGATGTTTTTGGCATTTCTGCCAAAGCGGTAGGGGTTATGTTTTTGGTTACCAAAATATGGGATGCGGTCAATGATCCGATGATGGGTCTGATTGCCGACCGTACGGAAACTCGCTGGGGTAAATTTCGTCCCTACCTACTCTGGTTTGCTATACCGATCGGATTAATTGGAGTGTTAACTTTCACCACACCCGATCTTAGTACGACGGGTAAGCTCGTTTACGCTTACGTTACATATACATTGTTGATGATGCTTTATACGGTTATTAATGTGCCTTATTCGGCGTTAATGGGTGTTATTACATCCAATGCGAGAGTTCGGACTGTCGTTTCCCAGTTTCGTTTTGTAGCTGCTTTTTTTGGAGCACTTATCGTTCAGTACTCAGCATTGCGGATGGTACAGAGGTTTGGAGCGGGTAATGACGCTTTAGGCTGGCAGCGGGCAATGATTGTTCTCTCTTCTCTGGCTGTTGTTCTATTTTTTATTACTTTTGTATCTACCAAGGAAAGGGTTAAACCTCCTAAGGGTCAGAAAACCCGTTTGAAGGACGATTTACGTGATTTATCCAAAAACAAGCCGTGGTTAATGATTGGCGGTGCGACCGTATTCCAGCTTATGCATATTCTTATTCGAACCGGCTGCATAATTTATTATTTTACGTATTTTGTACAGAATCAGGAAGTGATGCTTTTGGGTAAATCATATAGTTTTTCTTACCAGGGGATGGTATCCATCTTTCTTATGGCGGGTTCGGGTTTTCAAATCCTTGGATGCATACTTGCGAGCTACTTCAGCAAGGTTTTGGGTAAGAAGAATACTTATGCCGGCTTTTTAGGAGCCTGTGGGATATTCTCAGCGCTTTTCTTCTTTTTAAGCCCAAATGATATCGTTCTAATGTTCGTTTTTAATTTTATTGTATATTTTGCATTGGGTCCTGTATCGGTACTGCAATGGGCTATGTATACGGATACAGCCGATTATTCGGAATTAGAAACTGGCCGGCGTGCCACAGGGCTTGTGATGTCTGCTTCGCTATTTGCGCTTAAGCTTGGTGTAGCACTGGGTGCCTCTATTTTAGCCTGGATCTTAGCTGGGTATGGTTATGTGCCCAATATGCAGCAGACAGCGACTTCACTTTTGGGTATAAGGATGGCAATTAGTGTTTATGCGGCTATTCCCGCCCTTATCGGCGCAGGGATTATGTTCTTCTATCCTTTGACTAATGAGCGAATGGTTGAAATAGAAAAAGAATTAAATGCCAGGCGTGAAAAGGAGTAATATATGACTAATTCTGTAGCAGTAAAATTGTCTATAAAGGAAAAAGTCGGTTACAGTCTCGGCGATGCTGCCGCGAACTTCTATTTCCAGATATACATCGTTTTTCTGATGTATTTCTATACCGATGTGTTTGGTATTTCTGCCTCAATCGTTGGAACAATGTTTTTGGTCTCGCGTATATGGGATGCGGTAAATGACCCAATGATGGGTGCTCTTGCCGACCGGACAAAGAGCCGCTGGGGAAAATTTCGTCCGTGGATATTGTTTACGTCTTTTCCTCTGGCTATCGTTGGCGTATTAGCTTTTACTACTCCAGATCTCAGTACCGCCGCTAAAATAGTATATGCTTATGTAACGTACAATTTTCTTATGATGTTTTATACTGCCAATAACGTTCCTTATTCGGCATTAATGGGTGTTATGACAGGTGATACGGATGAGCGGACAGGTCTTGCTTCCTGGCGATTTACCTTCGCAATGGGGGCAGCCTTAGTGATTCAAGGTTTAATGTTGCCTCTCGTCGGCAAATTCGGAGGCGGTAATGAGGCTAAAGGCTTTATGTTCGCTATGGTATTCTTCTCTTCTCTGGCTCTGGTATTCCTGGTGACGACTTTCTTGACCACTAAAGAAAGAATAAAACCCGATCCCGGTCAAAAAACTTCGATAAAACAGGACCTCGCTGACCTTATTAAGAACCGTCCCTGGCTTGCCATGTTCGGCGCTACAATTTTCATATTCATTTATTGGTCTATCAAAGGTGGTGTAGGACTTTATTACACTAAATATTTTGTAAATCTTGATAGTCTCCAGAGCTTCCTGCAGAATTTCGGCTTGGCCAAGAGCCCGGACGCGGATGTTGTTACAACAGGATTTACATTTTATAGCGTTGCCGGAAACGTTGCAATGATAATTGGAATACTCTTTGCCAAACCTCTTGCTGTTAGGTTTGGAAAAAAGAACGTTTTCAGGTTATGTTTATTCCTGGCAGCATGTTCCACAGTTATATTCGTGTTTTTAGCTCCGACAGCAGTTTTGTGGCAGTTTGTATTTACAATTCTTATTCAACTCACCTATGGTGTTACGGTTCCCCTGCTCTGGGCTATGATTGCTGATGTTGCTGATTTTACCGAATGGAAGACCCATCGTCGAGCAACAGCTATGACCTTTGCCGGTATTTTGTTCGCTCTTAAATTTGGTCTTAGTCTTGGCGGTTTTATTTTTGGAAGGCTTCTTACTTTTTATAAATATGTTCCTAATGTCGCACAAAGTGCTTCTACTCTCCGAGGTATTCGTTATATGATTAGCATCATTCCTGCTGTCGGGTTTTTCGTCGCTGCAGGTTTGGTTTTCTTTTATATAATAGATAAGAGCACGGAACACGAAATGCAGGCAGAACTAACCGAGCGGCGCAAACAGTATCAGCAGGATTAAAAGCAAATGGTGGTTGTGTGGTTAAAAAGTATAGAAAGATGATTATGATAAACAATCATCGGTTAATTTTTCGCCGACTAAAAAAGAGGGTTAATTACTCTGTCGGCAGTGTAAACCAAAACCAACTTTTGACGCGTTAATCGAAGTTGGCAAAAAGAACAAATACAAATTACTGAAAGGGTATTTTAGTTTCAGTAATTTGTTTTATAGGGATTTTTGTTCTCGGTTTTTAGGGGGTAAAATAAATGAGCAAGTTTGTTGTATTAAATGTGATTATATCATTTTTGTTTATGATTATTTTGACGAACTGTTCGGTAGAGTACAATGAAACATATACAAATCCGGTTATTCCGGGTGGTTTTCCGGATCCAAGTATCTGCCGTGTTGGTGACTATTACTATACCGTACATAGTACGTTTGAGTACTTTCCCGGTGTTCCGATTTTTCACAGTAAGGACCTGGTGCACTGGCGCCAAATCGGATACTGCCTGACGCGTGAGAGTCAATTGCCTCTTCGTAAGATGAGGCCTGGTGGTGGCATCTATGCCCCGACTCTTCGCTACCATGATGGATTATTCTATATGATTACCACAAATGTCGATGGCGGTGGTAATTTTTACGTAACGGCAAAGGATCCAACTGGTCCCTGGTCTGAACCTGTTTGGCTGGACAAGGAAGGTATCGATCCTTCGTTGCTTTTTGATGATAACGGGAAAATCTATTATACTCGCCATGTAGGCCAAGCTGATGGTTATATAGCGCAAACTTTGTTGAATATTGGAGAAGGTAAATTAGAAGGTGAATTAAAGAAAATATGGGGAGGTACCGGAGGAATATGGCCGGAAGGACCTCATCTTTACAAAATAAACGGAAAATATTACTTAATGATTTCGGAAGGCGGTACAAGCTATGGTCATATGATTACGATAGCCAGGAGCGATTCTCCGTGGGGGCCTTTCGAACCCAATCCTGATAATCCCATTCTAACACATAAGGATAGAGAAGGAAATCAGTTTCGTGCTCTGGGACACGGGGATTTAGTCGAAACACCCGACGGATGGTGGATTGTTTTTCTCGGAATTCGTCCCCAGGGAGGTCATTATAATCATCTTGGCAGAGAGATGTTTCTGGCTCCCCTAGAGTGGAATGAAGATGGTTGGCCTGTTGTTAATGCTGGTAATCCCATAGAAAAAATTATGCCGGCACCGAGATTACCTAAACATACGTTTAGAACAGACCCTCCTAAAGATGACTTCGATAACCCGAATCTTGCTCTTTGCTGGAATTATATTAGAAATCCTTATAAGGAAAATTATTCTTTGACACAGCGCCCAGGTTTTCTGCGATTAAAAGGTTCGGCAATCACTATGGAGGATCAAGATTCTCCTACATTCCTGGGACGTTGTCAAACGGCAATGGAGTGCAGGGCGGCGACTAAACTTGATTTTAATCCAGAAAGTGATAATGAAGAGGCAGGTCTTGTTATTCGGGGTAATGAGGTAAACCGCGCGGAGATAGGAATCACTATTAAAGATGGTGAACGGCATGTATTCTTCAGGAATATGGTTAAAGGTAAATTGGTTGAACCGATCCGTTATGAAAAGATAGGAGAAGGAGAAATTATTCTGTCAGTAGAAGCTAAGCCCCTATCATATGAACTCTTCTATCAAATAAATGATGAATCCCCAAAGAGTATGGGTAAGGCATTGACAAAATACCTGACTTTTGAAGAGGTGGAAGGCTATCTCTTTACCGGAGTGTACTTTGGTATGTTTGCGACAGGTAACGGAAAGATTAGCTCTACCCCTGCTGATTTCGATTGGTTTGAATTTATAGTACATAAAAAATAAGTTTAATTTAAGAGGTAAATAAAATGAATGATTATACGTTAAAAGATATTTTTAAGGATGATTTTCGTATTGGTGCGGCACTAAGTCTGGACCAATTAGAAGGTAGGGATCCAGATGGAATAGCTATTGTAGAGAAGCACTTCAACAGCATTGTTGCGGAAAATATTCTGAAATGGGAAGAAATACATCCGGAATTGGATAGATACAACTTTGAACCGGCAGATAAATATGCGGCATTTGGAGAGAAGAACAATATGTTCGTAGTAGGGCACACTCTCGTATGGTTCTATCAAACACCTGATTGGGTTTTTGAAGATGAATCCGGTAATTTATTAGATAGAGAGGGTTTACTTAAAAGAATGAAAGAACATATTTTCGCTGTTTTGGGACGTTACAAAGGCAAAATTCACGGCTGGGATGTCGTAAACGAAGTAATAGTCGAAGATGGGTCTTTTAGAAAATGCAAATGGTATGAAATTATTGGTGAAGATTACGTACAGAAAGCATTCGAATACGCACGTGAGGCTGATCCGGAGGTAGAACTTTATTACAACGATTATGATTATTATAAGAAGCCTAAATGTGAGGGTATAATTAAACTGATAGCAGATTTGAAAGGTAAAGGTGTTCGCGTGGATGGAGTAGGTATACAGGGACACTGGTTTCTCAGAAATCCGGATATACGTGAAATTGAGGAGTACGTTATGGCTTTAGGAAAATTAGGAGTGAAGATTATGATTACGGAAATGGATGTTGGAGTTCTTCCTTTTTATCCCTGTGATACTCCGGCAAGAGATTTATCTTCTTTTGATCCCGAAACACAGAAGAAATATAATCCGTATACTGAAGGTATTCCGGATTCAGTTCTTAAGGAACAGGCGGATCGGTATGCCGAATTATTTTCGTTTTTTAAAAGACACAGTGATAAAATTGATAGGATAACCTTTTGGGCTGTTCATGACAAACAGTCATGGCGAAGTTATTTACCCATAAGCGGAAGGACTGAATATCCTATGTTGTTTGACCGTCAGTGTAAGCCGAAGCCGGCTTTTGATGCCGTTGTGAGTACAGGTCTAAATAGAGAGTAAATTTAAAATGTTGAACAACGTGTTGGGCTTGACATCAGGAAGTTATTTTATATTATTTTACAAAATTTATACATAAGGAGCTTAAAATGACAAATGAAAAAGATCTCGAAATCGTAGCTGCAGGTCATACCTGCCTTGATTTAATACCGGCTTTTACAATCGAGGGGACAGTTGATAAGATGACTGATGTCCTTGTGCCCGGTAAAATGATAGATATGGGGGAGTGTGTTGTTGTAGGAGGAGGTCCTGTTACCAACGCCGGAGTTTCGATACGGCGTCTCGGTGTTAAAACAGAGCTTATAGGAAAGATTGGTGATGATGATTTCGGCAAACAGATTCTTAGTTGGTATGAAGAAAAAGAAAGCCATTTTGAAGGGATTAGAGTGGCTAAAGGCGAATCAACATCATACACCATAGCCATTTGTATTCCCGGAATAGATCGTTTTTATCTGCACCATTGCGGAGCAAATAATACGTTTGGGTATGATGATATGGATTTTGACATTGTAAACCGTTCAAAACTTATGCTTTTTGGTTATCCGCCATGGATGAAGAAGCTTTATAGGAATACAGGCGCTGAATTGACAAAAATACTTGAAAAGACTAGAGAATTAGGAACCACAATCGCGTTGGATCTTTCTCTTCCCGATGTAGATGGCTATGGTGATAATATCGATTGGCTTGCTATTGTTGAAAATTGGATTCCTCTATCTGATATTATGGTACCGAGTGCGGAAGAAATTTTCTATTTCTTATACAAAGACAAATTTCTTGAGAAGAGGAGAAATCTAAAAGCTAAAGAGACAGTCCTTGACAATATGAGTGTCGAAGAAATTTCTCAGATAGGTAAAGATTTAATTGAAATGGGTACGGGAATTGCGCTGGTTAAATGCGGAAACAGAGGGTTATATGTAAGAACCGCCGGTGCTGATCGGCTCGAGAAATTTGGGGCTGCAGGATGTTCTGACCTCGATAACTGGGCTAACCGTGAACTCTGGTTCCCTGTATATGAAGAAGAGAAATTCGTAGGCGCTCTTGGGTCCGGTGATTCCGCGATCGCGGGATTCCTTTCTGCTTTTGTATGGAATCATTCCGTAGAGTCCTGTTTGCGTTATGCCAACGCAGCGGGAAGTATGAATGTTACCGTTCCGGACGGACTTACATGGAATAAAGGATTTGATGATTTAACAAGACGTATCGAGGCTGGCTGGAAAACAAAAGAAATGCAAATCGATGAAAATGGTTGGAAATTAGAAAATAGTTTCTGGGTTGGGCCGGATAATAGTGGAAAATGGGAATCATAAAATAAAGAGGAGATAAAAATGTCAAAAGAAAGAGATAAATTTATAAGTAAGCAGCTTTCAAAAATGACTTTAGAGGAAAAAGTAGGGCAGGTTTTAACATTCACCTGGCGAGGTACGATGTTTACTCCGAGCGGTATCGAACAGGTTACGAGGTTGCACTGCGGTGGTCTTTGTCTGGAACCTTACGCGATAGAAACATGTAAGAATCTTTACTGGGGTAATTCTCAGGTTGATAAGACTTTTAAAAAACCGAAAGATTATTTCAATATAGCCAGCACTTATTTCGCGGGTTCCGATTTTGGTATCAGCATAACACCGGAAGACTACGCGAAAAGACTGAAAAGATGGCAGGAAATCGCGATGGATCGTCCTTCGGGAGTACCCTTGCATATTACCATCGATTTTGAGGGTGACTTTAAAAACGATTATATGGCTGGCGGTATCAGGCAGTTCCCGGGTCCGATGGGTATGGCAGCCATTGGTGATAAAAAAATAACTTATAAAATCGGTGAGACTATCGGAAAAATGTTATCTGCTATGGGTGTTACCCAGATGTATTCACCGGTCTGTGACGTGAACACAAATCCTAAGAACCCTGAAATAGGAGTAAGATCATTTAGTGATGATCCCGAAGTCTGCGCGGAACATGCGGTCGCTTTGATCAAGGGTTTACAGGATAATGGAATAGCAACGACTGCTAAACATTTCCCGGGAAGGGGTAGCTCAGTTACTGATGCTCATGATGTTCTGGAAGTATTAAACTTAAGCAAGCAGAGAATGCATGAAGTCGATCTGGTTCCTTTTAAAGCCGCTATCAACGCGGGTACGAAAGCTATTATGACAGGTCATTCTGTTTATCCTGCTTACGATAAGAAATATCCCACGACTTTATC
>CAZRYJ010000023.1:0-2643 GCA_964604245.1 uncultured bacterium
AGAGAAGGCGGAAGAACTGTTGGTGCCGGTGTTGTTACCGGGATACTGGAGTAGGGGAGTAAATGGCTGCTAAGCACATTAGAATAAGAATGAAATCCTACGACCATAAGATACTTGATGATTCTGTAAGAGAAATTGTAGAAGTTGCCGCGAGGACCGGAGCAGAAATAGTGGGTCCCGTACCATTACCGACAAAAAGAAGAATTTATACTGTTCTTCGTTCTCCTCATGTGGATAAAAAATCCAGAGAACAATTTGAAATTAGAGTACATAATAGACTTATTGATTTAAATAAACCTTCCCAGCAGACAGTAGAAGCTTTGACGAAAATGGATTTGCCTGCCAGGGTTGAGGTCGAAATAAAATACTAAGAAAGGGGTTTGGAGATGCTTATTGGAAGAAAGTTGGGGATGACGAGGATTTTTACTGAAAGCGGTGAAAGCGTTCCGGTTACTGTTATAAAAGCGTCTCCATGTTTTGTTATTGATAGAAGGACCGAAGAAAAAGATGGTTATTCAGCCTATGTTATGGGTTTTGGTGAGAAGAAGGAACAACGGGTTAAAAAACCCGTTTTAGGTTTATGCAAAAAAGCAGGAATTCCTCCGGTTGAAGTAATTAGAGAATTTAGGGTCAATGATACTTCGGCGTTTGATGTTGGAGAGAAAATTCCTGTTTCTTTACTACAAAAAGGAGACAAGGTTAACGTTGTAGGTTTTAGTAAGGGTAGGGGTTTCCAGGGTGTAGTTAAAAGATGGCATTTTTCAGGGGGACCCGCTTCACACGGGTCCACTTTTCATAGAACTCCCGGTTCCGCCGGAGCCGGAACATACCCCGGCAGAGTGCTGAAAGGGAAAAAATTCCCCGGTAGAATGGGTAATGATAGAGTGACTGTAAAGAATCTTGAAGTTGTTACTCTTGATGAGGAAAAAGGGCTTGTTGTTGTAAGAGGTGCAGTTCCCGGTTTCACTAATGGGCTTGTTCTTATTAAAATAGATAACAATATCGATGTTTCTGCCAGGAAAGAATTAGCTAAGGAAAAATTAGAAAAAGCTAAAGTAGAAAAAGAACGGGAAAAAGTAGAAGAAAAGGTTGAAGAAGTAGTGACAGAAGAGAAAGTAGAAGAGAAAACAGAAGAAAAAGCGGAAGCAAAAGTCGATAAAAAAGAAGATATAGTAGAGAAAATAAAAGACAAGACTAAAAAAGCAGAAAAAAAAGAAGAAAAAGCAAAAAAGAGCAAGGTGGAAGTCTCAAAGGAAAAAACGGAAGAAAAGGTTGAAGAAGTAGTGGTGGAAGAGAAAGTAGAAGAAAAGGTTGAAGAAGCAAAGGAAAAAGCTGAGGAAAAAGCAGAAGAAAACATAGAGGATAAAGAAAAAGAAGAGACGGAGAAGAAAGAAGAGAAAATAGAAAGCGTAGAAGAGACTAAAGAAACGAAAGATGTGGATGTAGAAGAGAAGAAAGAAGAAGAGGCTGAAGAAGTGAAAGAAGAGGCCATCGAGGCGAAGACAGAGACTGATGGTAAGGAAGTGAAGGATGAACCCTTCGATGCGAAGACAGAGGATGAAGATAAGAAAGTGAAAAACGAGGGCGATGAGGAAGAGAAAACAGAGGAAGAAGATCAAAGTAAAGAGAAGGGTGATAGTTGAAAATGGCAATTAAAGTTAAGTGTTATGATAATTCAGGAAAAGAAGACGGAACTATTAGTTTATCCGGAGATCTTTTTGAATCAAAGTTCGACGATAATTCCACATATTATTCTATAGTTGACCATCTCCATCATAAAAGGCAAAATACCAGTAAGACTAAGACTAAGGGTGAAGTAGCCGGAAGCGGCAGGAAACCATGGAGACAGAAGGGTACCGGCAGAGCTCGTGTAGGTACACGGAGAACACCAATTTGGGTTGGCGGAGGTGTTACTTTTGGTCCGAAAAGGACAGAATATAATTTTAAAGTTAATAAAAAAGTAAAAAGAAAAGCACTTAATACAGCAATTTCCAAAAGAGTATCTGATGGACGTTTTGTAGTAATTAATAAAGAAAAATTTGATGCGCCTTCAACGAAGGTAGTAGCCAATGTGCTTAGAACGATAGGTGTTTATGGCAATAAGGTTTTGATGCTTGATGATGGTGTTGACAAGAATTTTTATAAATCCTGCAAGAATATATCCGGGTTACATGTTATGCCGGCCGGGCAGGTTAATGCTTATCAGGTTTTAAGTAATGATTGGATCGTTGCTACAAAGGAATCTGTAGGTGAACTCTTAGAGGTTTTTAAATGAAAGATTATAGAGATATTGTGATAAGACCAATTATAACCGAAAGAGGTAACGACTCTATGTCTATCGGCAGGTATACTTTTGAAGTATCTGTGGATTCCAATAAACTTCAGATAAAAAAGGCGGTTGAGGATCTTTTTAAAGTTCATGTTGAGGATGTAAATACAATGATTGTTAAAGGTAAGCTGAGGGGTATTGGGAGATCTAAGGGAAAAAGAAAAAATTGGAAAAAAGCGGTTGTTTCTCTTCGCCAGGGAGATTCGATACCGTTGTTCGAGGGAGCGTAGATAAATGGGTGAGAAGAAAAGTTGTCCTGTAACTCCCGGTAGCAGATTTTATAGAGGACAGGATTTTTCGGAAATAACCAAAAA
>CAZRYJ010000023.1:2743-20973 GCA_964604245.1 uncultured bacterium
AGATATATCATTTCACCTGATGGTATAGAAGTCGGGGACGTTATTCAGGCAGGATCAGAGTCTCCGGTATCTGTTGGGAATTCTCTCCCTCTTTCGGAAATTCCTCCCGGTACATTTATTCATAATATTGAGCTTGAGCCAGGTAGAGGAGGCGCGCTTGCGAGAGGTGCGGGTACAGGTGCCCAGATTCTTGCAATAGAAGGAAAGCATGCTCATGTTAAGTTGCCTTCCGGAGAAGTGAGATTGATACTTTCCACCTGCAGCGCTACGATCGGACGAGTTGGAAATGTTTCGCATGATTCTATTTCGGATGGGAAGGCTGGAAGAAGCAGATGGAAGGGGTGGAGGCCCACGGTTCGCGGTGTTGCTATGAATCCGGTCGATCATCCTCTCGGAGGTGGTGAAGGAAAATCATCGGGTGGACGCCATCCTGTTTCACGTACCGGAGTTCCGGCTAAAGGGTATAGAACGAGGAATCCTAAGAAACAGTCTTCTAAGTATATTATTAAAAGAAGAAAAGTGAAGAGGAGGAAGTAGAGTATGGCCAAGGAATATGTGGATGCAAAATTGATGAAAAAGGTAAAAAAATGGAAAGAGGGCGATCCTCCTATTAGGACTTATAGGCGTAGTTCAACAGTTACAGAGGATTTAGTTGGTCATACGATTGCCGTACATAACGGAAAAGACTTTATTTCCGTTTTTGTCAGACGGGAGATGATAGGTTGTAAACTTGGCGAGTTCTCGCCTACGAGAAAATTTATTAAACACGGCGGACAAAAAGAAGCGGTTGTTAAATAGAGGGTTATAATGGAAGGCAAGGCAGTTCAAAAAAATATAAGATTATCACCGAAAAAAGGCAGAAGAATTATACCTCATATTAAGGGAAAATCTGTTGTTGAAGCAAAAATGCGGTTAGGTTTTCTGCCTCATGGGGCAGCCAGAGTTCTCAAAAAATGTGTTCACACAGCAGCTAGCAACTATCTCGATAAAGCTGGTGAAATGGATTTAAAAGAAGAAGATTTGTATGTCAAATCAATCAGTATTGACGAAGGGCAAAAGTTAAAAAGATATAGACCAATGTCTTTCGGTAGAGCGGGACTTATCAGAAAAAGAATGTCGCATATAACGGTAGTGGTTGATAAAATAGGAGAAAAATAATGGGTCAAAAGACACATCCGATAGGTTTTAGAGTTGGAGTTAATAAAGATTGGAAATCAAGATGGTTTTTCGGGATGAAATTTGCCGAACCGTTAAAAGTAGATGTTAATATAAGAAAATATTTGAGATCCGAATTTAAGGATGCATGGATATCAAGAATAGAGGTGGAGAGAACCGTTGAGACTATAAGAGTTATAATTGAAACAGCAAGGCCCGGTATGGTAATAGGCAAAGGCGGGGAAGAAGTTAAAAAAATACGTCAAAAATTAAATGAAATGTTAGGCAAAAATGTTTATCTTGATATAAAGGAATGTAAGATGCCTGAGCTGGATGCCTCACTTATTGCTCAGTCAGTGGTTAAACAAATAGAGAGGAGAGTTTTGCAGAGAAGGGCAATGAAAAGAGTTGTTGAAGAAGCTATTAGAATGGGTGCTGCCGGTATCAGGGTACAGTGTAAGGGAAGACTTGGGGGTTCAGAGATAGCCAGGAAAGAGTGGTATCTTGAGGGAAGTGTTCCTCTTCATTCTATAGATACTAATATCGATTATGCTCAGGAAACAGCGCATACTAAATCCGGAACTATAGGTGTTAAGGTTTGGGTTAATAGGGATATTTCGTAATTATGTTGATGCCAAAAAGAGTTAAGCATAGAAAAAAACAAAGAGGTAACCTGAAAGGTAAAGCGACATCCTCTGTACAACTGGATTTTGGAGATTTTGGGCTTAGAGCACTTGAGTCAGGGTGGATTTCCGCGCAGCAGATAGAAGCAATGCGAGTTACCGTAACTCACTATTTGAAAAGAGCGGGTAAGTTATGGATAAGAGTTTTTCCCGATAAGCCCGTTTCCAAAAAACCTGCAGAAACCCGTATGGGCAAAGGAAAAGGTGAAACACTTTACTGGGTTGCTCCTTGCCGAAAAGGTAGAGTTATTATTGAATTGGAAGGGGTTTCTGAAGAAGCAGCGCGAGTGGCTTTAAAAAGAGCAAGTGCTAAGCTGCCGGTTAAAACAAGATTCATAAAGAGAGAAGGAGTTTTGTAATGCGAGCCAAAGAACTTCGAGAAATGACTGATGCGGAATTGAATTCAGCAAGACATGATTTAAAAGAGGAACTGTTTACCTTGCGATTTGAGAGAGCAAGAGGAAAAATAAATAATCCAGCTCGCTTTAGCCAGATAAGAAGAGAAATCGCAAGGCTTGAAACAGTCTGTAACGAAAAGGAGAAGCAAAGTGGCCAGCAAGGTGGGTAGAGTTGTTTCTGTTGCTCCATCAAAGACCATAGTAGTTTTAGTGGAGAGAAAAATTCAACATCCGGTTTATAAAAAGTATATTACTAAAAAGAAAAAGTTTTATGCTCATGATGAAAATGAGGAAGCTTCTTTGGGAGATTTAATTCGTATAATATCAAGTCGTCCCCTTTCAAAGCTTAAAAGATGGAGGATTGATCAAATTATCGAAAAAGCGGGAGAAGATAAGTGATTCAACAGGAAACAAAATTGAAAATTGTAGATAATACAGGTGGAAAAGAAGCCTGTTGTATCAAAGTTTTAGGTGGAACGGGTAGAAGATATGCTGCTCTGGGAGATATTATAGTTGTAAGTGTTAAAAAAGCTACACCAAGGTCTTCCGTGGAAAAAGGTAGTGTGCATAAAGCTGTTATAGTTCGTACCAAAAAGGAAACAAAAAGAGTTGATGGCACGGCGGTTAGATTTGATGATAATGCCTGTGTTTTACTCGATGCTAATAAAGAACCTGTTGGTACCAGAATATTTGGACCTGTGGGCGAGGAATTAAGGAATAGAGGATTTATGAGATTGATTTCACTCGCTGCGGAGGTACAGTAGTGAAGATAAAAAAAGGGGATATAGTTTTAGTTATTTCAGGTAACTATAAGGGTAAAAAAGGGAAGGTTAGAGAAGTAATAACCAAAGATAAAAGATTGGTGATAGAGGGAATAAACCTGAGAAAAGTACATACAAAACCTGTAAAGACCGGGGAACCTGGTGGAATTCTTGAAAAAGAACTTCCTGTCTCTTTTTCAAATGTAAAATTTGTATGTCCCTCTTGTGGGAAACCTACGCGCGTTGGTTTTATGTTTCTTGAAGATAAACGAAAGGTTCGTTGCTGTAAAAAGTGTAATGAGGTTATTGAATAAGGGGTAAGAATGGGAGATAAACCAAGGCTGGGAAAATATTATCAGGAAGAAGTGAATATTGGACTTCTGGAAAAATATGAGAATTGCATGAAAGTTCCAAGATTGAAGAAGATTGTTGTCAATTGTGGGTTAGGAAAATCCGCAAAAGATCGTGCTATATTTGAGTCTGCTGTTGAAAGTTTAAAAGAGATAACGGGACAGAAGCCAATAACTACTCGTGCTAAAAAATCTATTTCTGCTTTTTATCTAAGAACAGGAGACCCTGTTGGTTTAAAGGTTACTTTGAGGAAAAATCAAATGTTCGAATTTTTAGACAGACTTGTGAATGTAGCTATCCCGAGAATCCGCGATTTTAGAGGGTTGAATCCTGATTCTTTTGATGGTAGGGGAAATTATACTCTTGGTATTTCCGAACAGTTTATTTTTCCTGAAATCGATTATGATAAAGTTAAAGAGGTAATAGGTATGGATATTACAATAATTACAACTGCGAAAACTGATGAAGAGGGATTGGAATTACTTAAAAAGTTTGGATTACCATTCAGGATTAGAAAGGGTGAATAATGGCTAAGAAGGCATTAATTGAAAAGGCTAAGAGGAATCCTAAATACTCAACTCGCAAGATTAACAGATGCTTTAGATGTGGAAGAAGACGCGCTTATATGCGAGATTTTGGATTGTGTCGCTTATGTTTTAGAGAGCTTGCACTTAGGGGAGAAATTCCCGGAGTAAAAAAGGCTTCCTGGTAGGAGGGTATTTTGTTGACAGATCCGATTGCTGATATGATTACAAGGATGAGAAACGCAGTTTCTGCAGGACATAGACATGTTGAAATTCCGGCTTCGAATATGGCGAAAGAGATAACAAGAGTGCTTTTAGAAGAAGGATATATTGGTAATTTTGAGTTTATTGAAGAGGGACCGCAGGGTTCGGTAAGAATTACTCTTAAATATATAAAAGATGAATCCCCAATTCATGAAATAAAAAGAATCTCCAAGCCTTCAAGAAGAGTTTATGTAGGTAAAGGTGATGTCCCTCTTATTAAGAGAGGTTTCGGTATTTCTATTTTGTCTACTTCAAAAGGTATAGCAAGCGATGCCGTAGCCAGGTCCCAGGGAGTTGGCGGTGAGCTTTTGCTGCAGGTATGGTAGGGAGGATTAATGTCTAGAGTTGGAAAACAACCCATTCCAGTTCCCGAAGGAGTAGATGCCAAAATTGAGGATAGAAAGGTAAAAATTAAAGGAAAAAAAGGAGAACTGGAACTAATTATTCCCCGGGGTATTAGTGTAAGTATGGGAGATGGCAAAATCACTGTATCTCCGGTGGGTGACCCAAAAGAGGTTGGGGCGTTTTGGGGTCTTACTCGTTCTCTTTTAAATAATATGATAATAGGTGTAACGGACGGTTTTACGAAGACACTCGAGATTCGGGGTAGAGAATATCGGGTAAATTTGAAGGGAAAAGATCTTGATCTTGACCTTGGGTATTCTCATCCGATAAAAGTTACTCCTAAAAAGGGAATTGAATTTAAATTAGAGGAAAGCAAGATAACAGTTAGTGGTATAGATAAAGCTCTTGTAGGAGAGCAGGCGGCTGAGATTAGAGCATTACGCCCCGCTGAAGTGTATAAAGGTAAAGGCATAAGATATGACGGGGAATATGTTATTCATAAAGAGGGTAAGAGAGGCATATAATGAGTGAGATTAAAAAAAACAAACTTAGAAGATGGAAAAGAAAGATGAGGACTCGAAGTAAGATTTTTGGTACTCCGGATAGGCCCCGGCTGTCTGTTTGCAGGACTAATAAACATATGTATGCCCAAGTAATTGATGATGTAAGGGAACATACCTTAGTACAGGCAAGTACAATGGATAAAGAGGTAAAGAAGAAATTGAAGGGTAAGACGTTAAAAGAGAAATCAAAGGAAGTTGGCCTTCATGTAGCAGAGAAGTGTAAGAAAGCGAAAATTCGGAAGGTGGCTTTCGATAAAGGTAGATTTACCTATCATGGTTGTGTTAAGAGCCTGGCAGATGGTGCAAGGGAAGGAGGTTTAAAATTTTAAGCGGATTTACAAAATCACGAATGAAAGTAGACCCCCGGGAATATGAACTTGAGGAGAAGGTTGTTAACATTGGACGTATTTCCAAAGTTGTAAAAGGCGGCAAAAAATTCCGATATTCCGTATGGGTTGTGATAGGTGACCGACAGGGTGTCGTTGGATACGGACATGGGAAAGCCGGTGAAGTTCCTGCAGCTATTCAGAAAGCAATTAAAGATGCCAGATCCAGGTTGATTAAGGTTCCGATTGTTCAGACTTCAGTGCCTTATGCTGTGACTGCAAAATATAAATCAGCTAAAGTTATGATAAAACCTGCTGCTCCCGGTACCGGTATTATCGCGAACGATAAATTGAGAGCAATATTTGAACTTGGTGGATTTAATGATGTTCTTACTAAGTGTTTTGGTTCTAATAATCCTTTTAATAATATTATTGCTGCGTACAATAGTTTGTTATGTATGCGCACTCCAGACGAATTTGCTGAGCTTAGAGGAAAATCTATTGAAGAAATGTTAAAGGGAAGAAGAAAGATTAGGGGTGCAGAAGATGCTGAGGATTAAACAGATAAGAAGTAGTATAGGATCCGATAAGAGACAAAAAAGAACATTAAAAGCTCTTGGATTAAAACGTATTAGTGATGTTGTTATGCATGAAGATAATCCCGTAATAAGGGGGATGGTTAGAAAAGTATTGCAACTCGTAGAAATGGAGGAAGTTAGTGGGAACTGAATTAAGTAAACTTAAACCACCTAAAGGTAGTCGGAAAAGCAAAAAAAGAGTTGGAAGAGGACCTGGTTCAGGTATGGGGACTTACTCTACACGGGGTTTGAAGGGTCAAAATTCCCGAAGTGGCCGCGGGGTTAGAGAAGGTTTTGAAGGAGGCCAGACGCCTCTTATAAAAAGAATTCCTAAGAAAGGTTTTAACAGAAGGAAAAGTGTTAACTTGTCAATTATAAATGTAGAAGCTCTCAATAGATTTAAGAGTGGGGAAAATATTACAGTTGAAAAATTAAAAGAAATCGGCCTTGCCCGGAAAAGGGATAAAGTAAAAATTCTTGGTGAAGGTAATATTGATAAAAAATTAACTGTACATGCACATATGTTTTCAAAATCTGCCCAAGAAAAGATTGAAAAGGCAGGAGGAGAGATAGTAAAAGATGCTTGATGTGTTCCGAAATCTCTGGAAAGTCGGAGACATAAGAAAAAGAATTCTTATTACGTTACTTATGTTGGTAATATATCGGCTTGGTAGCCATGTTCCTGCTCCCGGAGTTAATATAGCAGTACTTGGTGAATATTTCGATAAGATGAGAGGTTCTGTATTGGGGCTTTTTGATATGTTTGTTGGCGGAAACTTAAGCAGGGCTACTATTTTCGCACTTGGTATTATGCCTTATATTAGTGCTTCAATTATTTTACAGATCTTGGGTTCCACAATTCCTTTCTACCAGAGATTATCTAAGGAAGGAGAAGAGGGTAGACGTAAAATGACTCAGCACATTAGATATCTTACCGTGGGTATAGCTATCATTCATTCTACGTCGTTTTCTATTTTTTTGCAGAATCTTTCTGTTGGCGGCATCCCTGTCTTGCCCAACTCTACTCTTTTCGTTAAGTTTGCGATAATCGTGACAATGACAGCGGGAACTATTTTCCTGATGTGGCTTGGGGAGCTTATAACGGAAAATGGAATAGGCAACGGGGTTTCGCTTCTTATTATGATGAGTATTCTTGCAAGAATCCCTTCACAGTTAATTCGGTTCTATCAGATGATAATGGCAGGTGCAAAAAGTTGGATTTTTGGTTTCTTTACAATAGTATTCGCCGTTTTAGTTATTGCTGCAGTAGTTTTTGTTACACAAGCACAGAGAAGAATACCTGTTCAATATGCAAAAAGAGTTAAAGGTAGAAAAGTCTATGGAGGACAATCAACCCATTTGCCGCTTAATGTTAATACTGCAGGGGTTATTCCTATAATATTTGCTCAGTCGGCGTTAATGATTATTCCTACTTTTGCCGGCTTTTTTAAGGGGCAGATATGGGCGGATTGGATTGTTAATGTCCTGTCTCCAAGTGGATTTCTTTATAATGCATTATTTGTTATTTTGATTATAATGTTTGCGTATGTTTACACTGCAATTGTTCTAAATCCTCAAGAACTTGCCGGAAACCTTAAAAAATATGGTGGTTTTATACCGGGAATCAGACCCGGAAGAACTACCGCCGAGTATATTGATAGGACAATTGCAAGAATTACATTGCCGGGTGCGACTTTCTTTGCTTTTATTGCGGTTGTTCCGGTTATTTTTACATCAAAATTTAATTTGCCCTTCTATTTTGGAGGGACTTCAATAATTATTATAGTAGGTGTGGCGCTAGATACTGCCAGGCAACTGGAATCTCAACTTCTGATGAGACATTATGATGGTTTTATGAAGAAGGGAAGAATTCGAGGAAGAAGAAGATGAAGTTGGTTTTTCTTGGTCCTCCCGGAGTTGGTAAAGGCACACATGCTGATCTTATAGTTAACGATCTGGGAATACCGCGTTATTCTACCGGAGATATTTTTAGAGAAATATTAAAAGATTCTTCGCCACTCGGCGAAAAGCTTGAAAATTATGTTAATTCAGGAGCTCTTGTACCGGACGAAATAGTTTTCGAGACTGTAGAGGGAGTTCTTTCAAATGGTAGAAACAGAAATGGATGGTTGCTGGATGGGTATCCCCGAAACAAAAATCAGGCTGAATTATTGGATGATTTTTTAAAAAGAAAGGATGAGAAATTGGACTGCGCCATTTATCTTTATGCTCCTGTGGAGGTTCTTGTAAATCGTTTAACCAATAGGAGAGTATGTCCTAATTGTAAAGCTATCTATAATTTGGTTAACAGTCCCCCGGAGAAAGAAGGTGTATGTGACAAATGCGGTGAGGTATTAATGCGGAGAGAGGATGATAACAGTGAGACTATAAAGAGAAGGATATCGATATTCCAGAAAGACTTCAAGCCCTTAGAGGAATATTATGAGAATGCAGGTATCCTTTTGAAAGTTTCAGCAGAAGGTGATTTAGAAGATATTACTGATAGGATTAGAGAAGGGCTTAAAATTGGCTAAAAAGGAAGTGATAAAAGTTAAAGGAGAAGTTATGGAAAAATTACCTGATTCCAAGTATAGAGTTAGACTTGATGTCGAAGATCATCCTACTATACTTGCCTATTTATCAGGTAAAATGAAAATGAATTATATAAAAATCGATGTTGGCGATTTTGTGGATGTAGAACTTTCCCCTTATGATCTTACTAAGGGCAGGGTTGTCTATAGAGAATCATAGGAGGTATAGATGAAAGTCAGGTCATCAGTTAAAAAATTATGTAAAGAATGTAAAATTATAAGACGTAAAGGTAGAGTTTATGTGGTTTGTAAAAACCCAAAGCATAAACAAAGGCAAGGCTAGGAGGTAATATGCCACGAGTAGCCGGTGTTGACTTACCTGCAGATAAGCCTATTCATGTTGGTTTGACAGCGATTTTTGGTATCGGAAGATCGACTGCTGTAAAAATCCTTGAAAAGGTTAGTATTGAAAAGGGTAAAAGAGTTAAGGATCTAACCAACGAGGAAATCGATCAAATTAGACATTTAATAGAGGGTGAATATAAGATAGAAGGTGAATTGAAATCACGGATAAGGCAGGATATAAACCGTTTGAAAGATATAAAATGTTACCGGGGAACAAGACATAGGAAGGGTTTACCCGTTCGAGGTCAGAGGACAAGAACTAATGCAAGGACAAGAAAAGGTCCAAGAAAAGGAGCTATTGCTCTGAAGAAGAGAGAAATCAAAAAGTAAGGGGGTTATGTGGCTAGAAAGAAAGAAAAGGATACGGGAAAGAGAAAAAAAATAAGGGCACCGGAGTCTGGAATAGTCCATATACATTCTACATTTAATAATACCCTTGTTACAATAACTGATAAGCAGGGAAATACAATAGTCTGGACATCTTCAGGCAGCATTGGTTATAAAGGTACGAGAAAAGGTACTCCATATGCTGCTACAAAAGCGGCTGAAACAGCTGTTCGTAAAGCTATTGAAGCCGGTATGAGAACTGCCGAAGTTTGGGTTAATGGTCCGGGTAGAGGGAGGGAATCAGCAATCAGAACAGTACAGGCAGCAGGTATGAATGTTAGCGCAATCAGAGATGTTACTCCATTGCCACATAACGGTTGCAGACCTCCAAAGAAAAGGCGGTTATAAATGGGTAGATATACTGGTCCTAAGTGTAGAAAATGCAAAAGATACGCTATGAAGCTTTATTTGAAAGGGGATAAATGTTATTCGGATAAGTGTCCCCTTGGAGAAGAATATATAAAGCCACCCGGAGAACCTTCAAAGAGGTGGCGTTCAAGAGAATCTTCTTACGGTTTGCAACTTCGTGAGAAGCAGAGAGTTAAATGTATTTATGACCTTCGTGAAAGACAGTTCAGAAATCTATTTGACAAAGCAACCGGTATAGAAGGGGTAACGGGCGAAGAACTATTGAAATTGCTGGAGAGAAGGTTGGACAATGTCGTTTATCGTTTAGGTTTTGCTATGTCAAGAAGACAGGCAAGACAGGTTGTCAGGCACAATTATATAAGGGTGAATGGTAAGAAAGTAGATATTCCTTCTTATCAGGTTTCTGTTGGTGATGTCATCTCGATTAAGGAAAAAGGTAAGAAAGTTCCTCTTTTCTCCGAGGCGCTTGCGCATGAAATTGAAGTTAAAGAGTGGTTATCTGTTAATAGGAAAAAAATGGAAGGAAAAATAGTGGCAGAGCCGAGCAGGGCAGATGTGGAATATCCTATTAAGGAAAATTTAATCGTTGAGTTGTATTCTAAGTAAATAGGGAGGTGAAAGTTGAGGATTAGATCCTTGGTTATGCCAGAAGAATTAACTTTAGTTGAAAAGAATGAAACCTATGGCAAGTTTTCTTTGTCTCCTATGGAAAGAGGTTATGGGATCACAATAGGCCATGCTCTCCGTAGAATGTTGATTTCTTCGATTCAGGGTGCCGCAATAACTGCTGTCAAGATAGAAGATGTGATGCATGAATTCGCAACAATCGAAAATGTCAAAGAAGATGTTGCTCAGATTGTTTTGAATTTAAAAAAAGTCAGGTTTAGATATAATAGCGAAGAGTTTCCGCAGTATACTATTCTTGAAAGTAAGGGACCGAAAGAAGTTAAAGCTTCCGATATAAGATTGACTCCTGGTCTGGAAGTGAGCACTCCTGATCAGCTTATCGCGACTTTGGAAGAAGGTGCTGAGTTAAGAGCTACATTAAGAGTGGATGTTGGAAAAGGGTTTAAGCCTAAAGAGTCTTTTGTGGATTCTAAAATGGCTGAAGGTACAATATTCATAGATACAAATTTCTCTCCCGTAAAGAGAGTTACCTATAAGGTTAACAATGTGAGGGTTGGCCAAAGGACGGATTTCGAGGAACTGATGATGGAAATCTGGACAGACGGTTCGATTTATCCTGATGAGGCTCTAAATCTTTCTTCTAAGATAATAAAAAACCACATTGAGCTATTTATAGAGGAAGATATATTTGAAGAAGAAGAGGAGGGGGGAACAACTGAAAAGGAAGAAATGAGAAGGGCGCTTGAATTGCCTGTAGAAGAGTTAGGAATGGGTAACAGAGTGAGTAATGTTTTGAAGAATAAAAATATAAATACATTAAGAGATATTGTCAAATATTCAGAAGATGAAATGCTTAAATTTCCGAATTTTGGCAAAGTTTCATTAAAGGAAGTTACGGATAGATTAGCTGAATATAATCTAAGTTTAAGTATGGATTTGAAACATCTGGAGGATAAAGAATGAGGCATGGTAAAAAGATTGCGAAGTTGGGGAGAACGAAAGCTCATAGAAAAGCAACTTTAAACAACCTTTTCTGTGCACTTATAATCAATGAATCTATAAAAACTACGAAAAGTAAGGCTAAAGCCCTAAAGAGTTTTGCTGATAAAAAAATAGCTTGCGCGCTTACTGCGGATCTTAATAGAAAAAGAAAATTTAAGAGCGAGTTAGGGTCAAAACAAGCATATTATAAGTTGTTTGAAACCATAGTTCCACAGTACAAGGAACGGAGTGGCGGATATGTTAGAGTGATTGACTTATCTTTGGGGAGAAGAGGCGACGGAACTATTGAAAGTATAGTAGAGTTTGTATAAGTTTAGCCTGTGATAGATGAGAGTATTTCTTCTTTAGAAAGAAGAGCAGAAGAAGAATCAAATTACGCGGAAAGACTTAGAAGTAAATTCGGTAAGAAATCCTACTTTGCTTTATTGAAAGGTTATTTACTTGGAGTTTTTAGCCCTTCCGAGATTGATTTTTTGGGCAGTTTTGACTCTCTTAATTATGTTGTCTTTTCCGAACAAATTCAATCTGAATTGATAAAGGGATTAAAATCAATGCGGGCTTTCCTCTCGGAAGGAGAAAAGCAGTATCTAACGACACAAATGGATGAATTTACTCAGTCTCTGAATAGGATTTTTGATGAAGGGGTGAAAACCGGGATTTCTCCGATTTTAATTGAATTCGCTCTCAAAAGATGGTTGAAAATCCAAATGCCCTCAAAAAGCTCTATCCAAATACATAAAAAAGTAAATCTTTCATTGCAGTTTTTTAGCAAAAGAGAACTACGTAAAAGTGTGGGTAGAAGAAAGCTTGTCCAACTTATGGAAAAAGCGCTTCCAATACCAGCTTCATTAGATGATGTTAAGTTAGAACAGTTTTCCGATTTCATGGAAGCCGGAGATTTCTTCTGTGATGTTGTTAAAATATTTGCCGATTATTTTATTACCCCCGAAAAAATAGAAACTCGTCAGTTTGATTCTAAAAATATCAGTGGAAAAATCAAATCCACACAGGAATTGATTAAAAAAAATGCGTCAAAGAAATTGGGAGAGGTTTTTGAGGAAGTAAACGATTTAAGTGTTAAAGAAATTCGTCAGAATGTAAATGAAATAATGAGATATATAGATAGCGGGGAAGCAAAGGTGAGAGCATTAAGATCTCAAATGTTGAGACTTAAAAATGTTTCGGAAGCCGATGAAATAGTTAATATACCTGGTATTTTAAGGTTTTTTGATCCTAATCTTACTAAGAAAATAAAAGATAACATTAATAGAGCTATAGTTGCGCTCGATGATAAATTGGGCAGCGCCCCCGATTCTTTTTTGTCTCGTAGTTTATTGGGAAGAAAAACTGATTTTGAGAGTGTAGTAGATTGGTTTGTTGAAAAGTATGATCAAATGTTTTTGCCAACTATTGTAGAGCTTATTTTGGAAAATATGGTCAGAATATTTCCCGAATCAGAACTCAGTTCCATTGAAGAAGCTCGCTGGGTAGGTCTTCTCGCTCGCAGAGGTGATCCTCCGGTTGTTTTCTTTATTCCTGAGCTTGAGAGAACACTATCGAGTGGGGAGAGTATTGTGAGGGATTGTTTGAAGACCATTTCTGTAATGGTTTACGATATTAGAGGTTCTTCTATAATGGGTGAAAAGTTATTAAATGCGGAGATTGAAGATAAAATAAGAAACGAATTTCAGGCAGAATTATTAAAGGCGGTAGAAGATTCGGGAGGATTTTTTGTAAAAGATACCGGAGACGGAGGGATTGTTTTATTTTCGGAAGAGAGTAGTGATTTATATTTCGGACAGATTTCGATGTCCGGTAGTGATGAGAAAGAATCGGAAGATGAGGAAATTAAACTTGAGGCTTCTTTGGACTCGGCAAGTAGGGCGATCAGATGTGCCAGAAATATGCTTGAGTATTCAGAAAGATTTGTCAGAAAAAATTTAAAAAGATATCAGGAATGGTTCAAAGATTTTGATGAGGAGGGTATAGATTTTGGAGGGATAACTTATGAACGCTTACCTCCTGAATACAGGAAGATATTTCAGATTGGTATAGGGATTGCTTCCGGTAAACCGGGGGAGGATGTTTATTTAGGAAAAAATGTGCTGGGGCGCCTTGATATTACAGGTAGTCTTGTCAGGAGAGCGAATATGTATTCTACGGTTCATCATCCCGACCGTTCAGTTATCCTTATAGGTGCTTCTACAATGTTTAGTTTTTTGCTTCAAGTTGGTACTTTTGAAACGGCGGGAGTTGAGGAAAAGATTGAGAAGTCTTCTTATCTTTCTATGCAGAAAAAATTAATAGAAGAGGTGATTATCTGGATGAAAGGGCTTTCCGGTAATTACATTATCAGTGAACATAAAATCTCTTTACAAAGAATAGATTATTTGCTCAACGGTAAAAGTGATGTAAAAATGATCGAAATTCCGGAAGAATCCGTTAGCGTAAAGAAGGGAGTTCGTTTCTTTGATAGTAAGGTGCGGGAAGAAAGGGTTCTTTATGAAGTTATACCTGAAAAGGGGAGGTAACCTTGGAGCTTCCGAAGAAATATATTCCGGGTCGGGTAGAGGAAAAGTGGAGAGAAAGATGGGAGGAAAGCAAAACTTTTATAGCTAATGTCGATAACGAAAAACCCTTTTATGTAATACTACTTCCTCCGCCTAATGTTACAGGGATTTTGCATCTGGGGCATGTACTTAACATGACAATACAAGATATTTTCATACGTATTCATAAAATGCAGGGATTTGAAGTCTTATGGCTCCCGGGAACTGATCATGCAGGTATAGCAACTCAAAATGTTGTAGAAAGGAAATTGGCAGAAGAGGGACTCACAAGATTTGATCTGGGCAGAGAAAAATTTGTTGAAGAGGTCTGGAAATGGAAAGACGAATACCATGACAGAATCGTTTCACAGATGAAGACTCTGGGTCTTAGTTGCGATTGGAGCAGAGAAACGTTTACTTTAGATGAAGGTTTCTCAAGAGCTGTTGAAGAGACATTTATTAAATTGTACGAAAAGGGTTATATTTATAGAGATGAATATATAGTGAATTATTGCCCTCGTTGCGAAACAGTCATTTCAAATGAAGAAGTTGAAAGTAAAGAGATCAAAGGAAAGCTCTATTATATCGAATATCCTTTGAAAGAGGGAGGAAAACTACAGGTTGCTACTACCCGTCCGGAGACAATGCTAGGAGATACTGCTGTCGCAGTTAATCCCGATGATGAGAGGTATAAAGATTTTATTGGAAAAGAAGTGGTTCTCCCTTTGATGGAGAGAGAGATTCCTGTAATTTCAGATTGTAAAGTGGACAGGGAATTTGGAACAGGGGCGGTTAAGATAACACCCGCCCACGATCCGGATGATTTTGAGATCGGTAGAGAGCATGATCTTCCCTTGATAAATATTCTCGATAAGAAAGGAAATATTAATGATAATGGGGGAAGATATAAAGGGATGGAACGCTATGAGGCACGGGAGAAGGTACTGGAGGATCTAAAAAATAAAGGGTTTTTGAATAGAATTGAAGATCATTTACATTCTGTGGGGCATTGCTCGCGTTGTGATACAGTTCTCGAGCCGTATGTCTCGAAACAGTGGTTTGTGAAAATGGATGAAATGGCAAAGAAAGCTTTGAGGGCTGCAGAGGAAGGAAAGGTGGAGTTTTACCTTCCCAGATGGAAAAAAGTATATAATCACTGGCTTGATAATATTCGTCCCTGGGTGATTTCGAGACAATTATGGTGGGGGCACCGGATACCTGTTTATTACTGTAGAAGTTGTGAAGGAGTTATAGTTAGCCGAGAAATGCCTTCGGAATGTTCGGAATGTGGCAGTCGGGAAATTTATCAAGATGAGGATGTTCTTGATACCTGGTTTTCTTCCTGGTTGTGGCCATTTGCTTCTTTTGGTTGGCCTGATAAGACCAGGGAACTGGATTCGTTTTTTCCTTCTACTACTCTTGTCACAGGGTGGGATATAATCTTTTTATGGGTTGCAAGGATGATAATGTCTTCCCTTGAATTTATGGGAGAAGTTCCTTTTGGTAAAGTGTATTTTACCGGTATGATTCGTGATTCCAGACATAGAGCTTTATCCAAGTCTTTAGGTAATTCTCCGGATCCACTTGAGTTAATTGATGTTTATGGGTCGGATGCTCTTCGCATAGGAATCTTGCGTATTACCCCTGAGGGTAAAGATGTAATATATAATGAAGATAGTATCCAGCAGGGAAGGAATTTCTTGAATAAAATTTGGAATGTTACACGGTTTTTAATGATGAATTGTAAGGATGATGACGTAGGAAGTATTGAAGGTATCCGTCTTACTAAAATGGATGAGTGGATTATATCAAAGGTTATGGGACTCGTGAAAGATATTGAGGAACATATAGATTCTTTTAGAATAAGCGAAGCGAGCAGGATGCTTTCTTCTCGTTTCTGGGACGAATTTTGTGATTGGTACCTGGAAATGATAAAGCCACGAATCTATTCGGGCGATAAAAAAGAAAGAAAAAATGCTGTTTCCGTAGCCATGTGGTCTTTTGAGCGGTATCTTAAATTTTTACATCCCTTTATTCCTCATATAACCGAGGAAATTTATGAGATGCTGCCTTATACAACTGATATGATTATCAATTCAAAATGGCTGGTTTATGATGAACATTACAGGAATTTAGAGTTAGAAAACGAAGTGGGTTTCCTGCATGATTTCGTTTCAAATATTCGTAATATCAGAGGAGAATTTAATCTTCCTCCGGATTTAAAGATCAAAGCAATTGTTAATTGCGAAAACAGTCTTTTTGATCTTATTCAGGCTCAGTCGGAGTGGATATTTAGGCTTGGAGGAATTGACGAACTCAAGGAGGGAAAAAAAGTTGCCAATTCTGCCTTTTTTCATATAAAAGGTATGGATGTATATGTTCCTCTTGAGGGAATAATTGATATTGAAAGGGAAAGGGGGAGATTGAAAAAAGAGATTGTTGAACTTGAAAAGTTCCTTAAAAGGACAGAAAAGCGACTTTCTGAAAAAGATTTTTTGGAAAAGGCTCCACCTGAGGTGATCGAGAAAACCAGGGAAAATAAAGAAAGACTTGGTAACAAGTATAGTAAATTAGTTGAAAATCTTAAAAGAATATCGTAATTTAGGTACCAGATACCTGGTCCTGGATACTAGTTAAAAAAACATTTTTTTAATCTGTGTAAATCTGTGGCTAATTATTGTTTTTCTCTGCGTACTCTGCGTCTTTGCGGTAAAATCCTTGCTTGTAAAATATCCTTAACTGACGTAAAAAATTAGCTTTCTGCGAAATAAAATTGCATTTTGCGAGATGTGTGTGGGCTTAAGAATTTGATAATCAAGGTCTTGATTTATGGAATAAAAATTGCAGGTAGTATATTTGGTTCTTTGATAATTTAGCAGACGTTAATAGTTGGTTATCTGGAGTTTGTCTGAGTTTAAAGGAGGTTAAAATGAAAGGACATTTTTTTCTGTTTTTGATTTTACCGGCGATGCTTTTTGCTCAAGGCCGGGCTACTGGTACGAGTCCTCAATCCGAAACTACTACTCTGACTTTTATAATTCCAACGGGTGTTGGAATATATGTGAATAACAATGCTGAGTGGAATTTTAATGATATAACTCTTAACCCGAGCAATCCCATTTACCCTCCTACTGGTCCTACGGAGCAATATTATCCGACAACCCCTAACGCATCTCCTTACCAGCAACTCGAGTATATTGTAACTGGTTCTTCTGGTGCTTCTCCCGTCGATTGGTCTCTTACGGTGTATGGAGATGGAGATCCAGGGAGTGGTGTCCTTCTTTCGGATATAGAGCATAGTCCTGCCGGAATGGGTTCCTGGGATGCTTTTAATACATTAGCTGCACCTGATACTCTCTCAAGTGGAAGCGGTAATACTGGAGGATGGCAGTCCCTCAATCAAGATTATAGAGTGACTTTAGACGGTGACGAAGAACAGACTGCCGGTGTGAGCTGTGTACTTACCTATACTATTCAGACTAATTGACCGATAACCACTTAAACTAAGGAGTCTGCTATAGAACAAAAAGGGCGTTTAAAAGCGCCCTTTTTGTTTATTAGCCAAAACTAAACCACAGAACCTACACAACTCCACACCAGAATATTTAACCACAGAGAGCACGGTGCGCCTTTTGGATCTTAAAAAATAATATTTTTAAATTGAAAAAGAAGCGAAGGCTGACCATTCTTCAGGAACGCGGTCGATTTCCCCACCGGGGAAATTGCCGCTCGCTCTCAGCTTTGCTCCTCTTGAAATACAAGAATTTCAAGAGACCATGGTCGCTCGGCCTCCGAGACGTCCTTCAGAACGGTTAGCCCTCGCTTTGATCACGCTGTGAGGCCTACAAAATGGATAATGGGTTTAAAGTTCAACTTTTTGTAGAAACGACAAGTAAAAAATCCAGTTAATCTTGTTTAATTCTATCTAAATATTTGGGTTTTTGGGGGTTGGGATTTAATTGAAACAAAACCAAATCTGGGGTGTGGTGGGACTCTGTGTTCTCTGTGTGTATTGTTTTTCTCTGTGTCCTCTGTGGTAATTTTTTTTGTTAAGTTTTGACTTTGGGCATTGGATTAATAAATTAATCTAGTGGTAATCTGTGGTTATCATTTTTACTTCTTGACAATGTTCAAATATTGGATTATAATTAATAATAAAGCAATGATATTATTTATTTTATTGTCTTTTATTATAAATCAGGAAATATTAAGTCAAGCTGATTTTGATGAATATCTTTCTCTTGAGATTCAAGCTGAAAAAATCGATGTTGGTTTTGTTAGTCCGTTAAATTCTCCTATTGAAATTCCCGGAGCCATAAAAGGCAAGATACATGCGAATACCGAATGGGTTTTTCTCTGTTCGGCACAAGGAGATTTTTTGTCTAACATGGGAAGCATGATTCCTATTGGGC
>CAZRYJ010000024.1:0-20864 GCA_964604245.1 uncultured bacterium
AACTTGACTTAGATTAAATCTACTTTATATTACGATTATGAAAAAATTGTTGTTATTAATCGACGGTTCGTCTCTTGCGTACCGTTCCTATTATGCCTTTATTAAAAACCCTTTAAAAACATCCAAAGGGGAACCGACTTCAGCGATTTTTGGTTTTGCCAGAAGTCTAAAAAAACTCTCCGAAGAATTAAATTTAGACTATGCTGTAGTTTGCTTCGATCTTCCCGGTCCGACTTTCAGAGAAGAAAATTTCGCAGACTATAAAGCAAAAAGAGAGAAAACTCCCGAAGACCTTGTAACGCAACTTCCACATATAAATAAATTATGTGAAGCGGCAGGATTTTCGGTAATAAGCAAAGAGAGATACGAAGCAGACGATATAATTGCCACCCTTACAGAAAGAGCTGAAAAAGAAAACATAGAAACAGTAATATTTACTCTGGATAAAGATCTTATGCAACTTGTCTCAGACAAAGTAAAAGTATTAAACATGCACCAAAAAGGAGTAGAATGGTACGACAGAAAGAAAGTTGAAGAAAAATTCGGCATCCCTCCTGAGAAAATAAATGATTTCCTTGCTCTTTCGGGAGACCCCTCGGACAATATACCCGGAATCAAAGGAATAGGGAAGAAAACTGCGGCAAAACTACTAAAAAAATTTAATTCTCTTGAAGGTATATTTTCAAATATCGAACAGATAAAAAATAACAGTATTAAAAACAAGCTGATGGGTAAGGAAAAGGAAGCACAGCAATGGAAAGATTTAACCCGCCTCGAAAAAAACGTACCTATCTCAGAGGAACTAACTGATCTCAAATACAAAGGTGTAGATTCCGAAAATTTAAAAAATCTACTAAAGCATTTCGAATTCTATTCACTCATAGAAGAATGGCTTGGAAAGGAAGAAACCTCGCAGAATTTCAATAAAGTCAATTCAATTGAAACGAAAGAAGGACAATCAATATGCATATATCATGATAAAAATCAATTTTATATTTCCATCGACAACGACGTCGAAATTACCGAAAAAGATACCTTAAGATTACGCCTTGCCAACTTTGAAAAAAACCCTCTGATTTTAGAAGATACAAAGAAATTTGCACATCTGATCGGCTTTTATCCTAAAAACAAAATTTTCGATCTTTCTATTATGCATTACTTGCTCTATCCAAACAGAAAAGATCATTCTCTCGAAAGAATACTGCTGGAACAGGGAATAACTGCGAGGGAAGGGGAATCAATCTCCGTTTGCATGCAAAAAGCTTATGAAGTATTACAGAACAATTTGAAAAAGAATGACCTTTTAAAAGTTTATAGCGAAATTGAAGAACCACTAATCTCTGTTCTTTATGAAATAGAAAAGTACGGATTACTGATTAACAAAGACCTATTAGTTGAATTAAAGAATTCAACAGAAAAGGAACTCGAGAAAATCGAAGAAATTGTATATAAACTCGCGGGAAGCAAGTTTAACTTACGTTCACCAAAACAATTGAGCGAAGTTTTATTCCTTAAACTGGGATTGCCTCCTATAAAAAAAACAAAAACCGGCTTTTCAACAGACTTTGAAGTACTTAAAGCACTCTCTCCCAAGCATCCTATAATACCTGAATTAATTAATTTCAGGGAATTAGATAAGCTCTTAGCCGCCTATGTAATTCCACTAATAAATTGTGTGGACAAAGAAAGTGGCAGAATACATCATGAGTTCCAGCAATCAGTTGCGGCAACCGGAAGGCTAACTACTACAGCCCCAAATCTTCAAACCCTACCCATAAGAACAGAAAAAGGAAGGAAAATCAGGGAAGCAGTTATTGCTCCACAGTACAATCAAATTCTCTCCTGCGATTATTCTCAAATCGAACTACGAATCCTTGCGTATATTTCAAACGACCAAAAATTAATAAGTGATTTTGAAAATAATTTTGATATACATCTCCAGACTGCCTGCAGAACATTCGGTGTCGAACCGGAAGATGTAATTCCGGAGATGAGAAGAAAAGCGAAAGCCGTGAATTTCGGTATTATCTACGGAATAAGCCCATTTGGACTTTCCAGACAACTCGAAATAACAAACACAGAGGCAAGCAGTATAATAGAAAAATATTACTCTAATCACCCCGGAGTTAAAAAATGGCAGAAAGAAACTATTGACAATGCGATAAACTCAGGATTTGTCGAGACGATCTTCGGCAGAAAAAGACTCATACCGGAATTGAAAAGCCTTCGGGAAATAGAATACGGAAAGAGGATAGCAATAAATACACCAATACAGGGCAGTGCAGCTGATATAATAAAAAAAGCAATGATATTAATTGATAAAGGATTAAAAAATAAAATGTTAAAAACAAAAATGATTCTTCAAATTCATGACGAACTTCTTTTCGAAGTACCCTTAAACGAAAAAGAAGAAGCAACAAACCTTATAATACTTGCCATGGAAAATGCGGGAAAATCTGCTCAAATACCTTTAAAGGTAGATTATGCTTTCGGTAAAAATTGGAATGAAGCACACTAGAACACAAAACAACAAAAAAGTAGAAACAACGAATCACACAAATAGCACGAATAAAGGCAAAAAAGATTATATTTTAAAAAAACTATTATTAATTCATTCGTGTAATTTGTGCAATTTGTTGTTAAAAAATAGGTTGTGGGGGGGATATAAAAAACGAAATTAGTGGTTGAAAAATTCATATTGAATGTACTGAAACTATCTAGAAAGGAGGAATAATGGATGTTGTCCTATTGTTAATTGTTTGTTTTTTTAGTTTTGTTCTTGCTTACAAATTTTACGGAACTTTTATAGCAAAGAAAATATTCGAATTAAATGATAAAAAAAGGACTCCTGCCCACGAATTTGAAGACGGAATTGATTATGTTCCCACAAGAAAAGAAATTATCTTCGGCCACCATTTTGCTTCTATTGCAGGGACAGGTCCTATAGTAGGCCCCGCAATTGGTATCATTTGGGGATGGGTCCCCGCAATAATATGGATTGTTTTAGGTACAATTACAATAGGAGCCGTACATGACTTTGGCTCACTTGTCCTTTCTATAAGAAATGAAGGTAAGTCTATCTCGGAGATAACCGGCAAGTATATAAACAAAAGAACTCAAAGAGCATTCTTCGCTATTGTTTTTCTTGAGCTTTTGATAGTAATTGCTATTTTTGGGCTTATAATGGCAATAATCTTTAATATGTTTCCCCAGTCTGTTTTCCCGATGTGGTTTCAGATACCAATAGCAATCTGGCTTGGATGGATAATCTACAAAAAAAATGGGAATTTAGCCTTATTTTCTATTATTGCAGTTGTTGTTATGTATTTGACAATAGTTGTAGGAACAAAGTTACCCTTTACATTACCAGGAATCGGCATTGTCCCGGCAACCGGTGTATGGACGATAATTCTCCTTATTTATGCGTATATAGCGTCTATGCTCCCGGTAACAACCCTGCTCCAGCCAAGAGATTACATAAATTCTCATCAGCTTCTTGTTGCTCTTTTCCTTCTCTTCCTGGGGGTAATTACCTCTGCTTTTATAAATCCGAATTTTCATATAGTAGCCCCGGCAATTAATTTCAGGCCCCAGGGTGCTCCGCCAGTAGTACCCTTTATATTTATAACCATCGCCTGCGGAGCGATATCGGGATTCCATTCACTCGTTTCCTCCGGAACTTCCTCAAAACAGCTCACTAAAGAAACGGATAGTCAGATGATCGGGTATGGGGGTATGGTAATGGAAGGAGTTCTTGCCGTATTGGTTCTTATTGCTGTTGCCGCAGGTATAGGTATTGCTTATCAAAGCGGAGAGGGCAATCTCCTAACCGGTATCCCCGCGTGGACAGCCCATTACTCTTCCTGGGCAGCAGCGGAAGGACTCGGTTCGAAAATTTCAGCTTTTGTAATCGGTGCTGCAAATATGATACACTCGAGTGGAATACCCATGAGTATTGCAATTGCAATTATGGGTGTATTCGTTGTATCCTTTGCCGGTACAACACTTGACACTGCAACAAGAATTCAGAGATACGTTTTATCTGAATTATTCGGAGAGGTTAAAATTTTTCAGAATCGCCAATTCGCGACAGCTGTTGCCGTAATAACTGCAGGAATATTGGCTTTCGCAACCGGCGCAAGCGGAAAAGGAGCTTTAAAACTTTGGCCATTGTTCGGAGCAACGAATCAAACATTGGCAGCGCTGACCCTTTTACTTATAACCGTATGGTTAAAAAGAAAAGGGGGTATAAGATACTTAATCTCTGGTATACCGTGTGTGTTTATGGCACTTATAACAACATGGTCACTCGTGATAAACCAGATACGCTTTATTAAAAGTCAGGATACTATCCTTTGGACTCTTAATTTAATAATACTCTTTCTTAACCTGTGGATAATCGTTGAAGGAACAATTATTGTTTTCAGAAAAGGAAAACTAACCGAGAACCATTAAGGAGCAACACTTCTAATCCAAACTAAGATTATAAAAAAGGCGGGAATATCCCTGCCTTTTTTACATTTTTATATGGATTTTTTACCTTTACCGCAAAAAAATCATTTTCCTCGTTGCCATAAAATCTTTATTAGTCTGCATTCTATAAAAATAGACGGCATTTGCAAGCTTTCTCCCGAATTTATTACTCGCATCCCACTTAATTTCATGATAACCTGCTTCAACTTCTTTATCTATAAGGGTCGTAACCAATCTGCCCATAACATCAAAAACCTGAATGCAAACTTTAGCTTTTTTAGGGCATCCGTACATTATTACAGTCTGTCGGCTAAACGGATTGGGATAGTTCTGTTCTACAAAGAAGACTTTCGGTATTTTAATTTCTTCAATACCACTCCCGTCCATTACATGCAGGTGTGCGGGAACCGTCACTTCCGACTCATCAGGATCATTGCTGTTGATAATAATATCGGCATAGTAATCACCTGCATCCATACCAGTGGGATCAAAGAGTATTTCTATCTGCAAACTATCACCTGCCGGAACGGTTCCTGAAGTAGTGTCAGCCAAAACCCAGGTAGGAGATTCCTCTGTTGCAATTAAAATCTCATCCCACCAGGCTTCCGAGTCCTCACTAAAGTTATAAAGGTCCAGACGATCAATATCTTCTACATATGATGCATCTCGAAAAGGAATACCAGCCTTTATCAAAACCTCATTGACGTAGTAGTCAAAAGTCTTTGATACGAAATCAATATTCTTAAACTCAATATGGTACCATGTTTCAGCTGTATAAGCATATGTATCATCTCCGCCAACATCCGCATTAACATAAAGAATCCCACTTCCTCTTGCGAAGAAAAAGATCACATCATCACCTGTACTGCTTGACAATACAAAATAAGCGTCATGTGTTGTAGTAGACCCGGAACGAATATAGAAACTAATGTACCCCGGTTGTGCGGCACCAAGTTCTTGATAAATACCGTCATAGTGGTTGGGAGAAGGAGAGTCGTATTCATGATAACTGTATTCGGTTCCATTGGCAGCTGTAGCGTTTGTAACTTCTTTTATGCCATAACCTCCTCCATCACGCCAACCGTTAAAATCACCGTCTTCAAAATCATCTTCAAACAACTTGAGAGAAAGAGGAACAAATACACGTGGAGTGCTTGCTACGAAAATACGGGGTATACCATCGGCTGTTTCCTCAGGCGCTAAAGATTCTTGAGTAACAGCGAGAGGTGAACTTTCAGATAATTTTTTGCTTCTTGCTAATTTAACCAAAAACGAATCAGTTCCCTGAATCAAAATATCGAAGTTTAGATCACTTTTTCCCGTGTTGTAAATCGTTAAAGCATGGGTAGACGTCTCGTCGGAAAATAGACTATCGGTTAATAAATCAGGCGAAACCGATATATCCGGCGGTTCCAGGCATTCCCCTCGCAAAAACATTGTTACGATTGGCTCGTCAGGGTCATCGCACTCGATCCTTAGGACTCTTATAATCGTTCCCAGTGATATGGGCATAAAGGTAATCACAACTTCCTGAGATTCTCTGGGATTTAAGGTGAAATTTGTAGTATCAATAATATAATTATAGTAATCTGTCGCAATATTACTTATTGTCAGCGTATCGGTTCCTTTATTTGAAATAATTAACGTATCAGTAACAGAAGAACCAGCGAAAACAATACCGAAATCTAAAGTATCTTCTGAAACATATATATCAGGTGCGCCAGTTACATGTAAATGAGCGGGAACGACTAATTCCGGTTCGTCCGGGTCGTTACTGGCAATAATGATGTCTAAAAAGTAGTCGCCACCGTATAGGCCGGTTGCGTCAAAAGTGATTTCTACCTTTACGCTATCACCCGGGGGTACAGTGTCTGAAACAGGATCTCCGGAGAGCCAGGGAGGACCCTTAACCCAGTCAAAAGCATTGATTATAAATAATTTTGCGTCAGAGGTCGTATCTATTCCCCAATCACTTGCGGCAGAGGTAAAAAATGGAAAGCTTATATCAACACGTCGGCTATCTCCTACTTTGTTAATAGCAGCGAGCGGAGTTCCGTCTATGAATTCCGCCAGTAAAGTTGCACCGGGACTAACAGAAGCTCCATTGTTCAATTTTGATCTTGAAATTAACGTGTTTACCCCAGTCATAATGAAATGACCCGGTTCAAATACGTTACCCATATAATAGGAAGTTCCGCCGTTGTAATCATATCGGGAAATCAGCCAGTAATTTTCAGTATCAAACCGACCCTCAACCAGCCAATCTCCTCCGGTTGCGTTTGCTGCAAAGGCAATAAAAACATTGCCTCCCCCGTCAATATAATCCGCCAGTACATCGCCTATAGCAACCGCATCATTCCATCTATACCAACCAAAGACACCTACCGCGTCGAATGCTTGCAGTTCGGCTAGATTAGGAGTAAATGAATATCCGTTTATAGTTGTAACTGAAGTAAATCGTCCTGAGTTTATCAGATACTGAGCTATATTATCAAGATATAAATTACTATCGGAGACATCTGATCCAAGTATAGCAATATTCTGCATTCCCCTTGTTTTTGAAGATTTGTATAAACGAACAACGCTTCTTTGTTGATTCGCGGCAGCAGTTTCCCCGCTTATACTTTTTTCCAATACCGTGTTACTTATCTTCTCACCCTCCAGGGTCGTTTTTGTATTTAAAGATGCCACAGGTTCCGACGTACCCCCTCTTTCTTCAATCAAAATATCGAAAATCAGTTCACTTAAGCCGGTATTATAAATAGTTAAAGTATGGGTTGATGTCTCATTAGTGAGCAGACTATCACTCAAGGAATCTGGCGAGACCGATATATCCGGAGGTTCCAGACATACCCCCTGCGTTAAAACATCTACAGTTGGCTCGTCCGGATCGTCGCAATCGATAGTCAAGGTTCCCGTAATTATCCCCAGTGAACTGGGCTTAAGGGTTACCACGATGTCTTGTGTTTCCTTCGGATCCAGGGTGAAATTAGTTACATCTAAAGTAAAATCAGAATTATCGGATGAGATATCATTAACAGTCAGTAAATCGGTCCCAACATTTGCAATAATTAATGTATCGGTTACAGAATAACCGTTGAAAACAACGCCGTAATCCAGAGTATCCTCCGAAACGGAAATATCAGGCACACCAGTTACGTGTAAATGGACAGGAACGACTAATTCAGACTCATCCGGGTCATTGCTGGTAATTATAATATCCGCAAAGTAATTTCCTCCATAAAGATTAGTAGCATCAAAGGTAATTTCTATAAGTGAACTATCAACTGATGGAATGGTTCCTGATGTGGGATCTAACGAAATCCAGCGCATCGAAAGGTACATAATTTCATTCTCTATAAGCTCAACGATATCGAGTTTTCCATCACTATCATCATCTGCGTTAAAATTCATTGACTGGAAAGCATTGAACAGGCAGTTACTTTCTGCGTTAAGCACTATCGCTCCATTATCAGGGTAACCTTCGAGATAAGCCAGTTGAGTCGCACCCGGAAGAACATCAACAATCTCAACATCTATGGTATACTGGTTATCTGTCCAGTATAAACTGTCTATATCATTCGGATTGTTAAAGAGTGCATGCCCGGTATTGACGGCATAGAAGTCTAAAGGCGTTGTGAGATCCGAGACAAAACTGATACCTAAACTCGTAAGCAAAGAGTGCGAAGGATAAAGATAAAGCGCCCAATCGGCATATATTAAAAGCCCACCGTCTGCTTGATAATCATCGAGCAAATCAAGTGTTTCGTTCGAAGGTGAATTGCCATAGGAATTAATAATGACCAGTTCCCACTGGGTTCCACTGTTGAGTTCCAAATGCAATTCATCCCAGGAAGTTACCAGTGTCCTGGATAATCCAAGATTATCCAGAGCTGTATCATAATAATATAAACCTGGGCCCCTCTCCATAACGAGAATATGTTCCAAATCTAACGTAGGAGTGTCGCTCTCATAAATTCTCTTGGAGAACTCCGCTCTGAAATCATTTGTCGTTTCCGAATTTTCCTCGGATATTGCCTTTTTGTTGTTTTTAAAATCGGTGATTTTAAAACTTATATTTGGGAATTTTGTCGCTGACGGTGATTCCGTAATCGATATATCAAAGTTAAGTTCACTTTCTCCCGTGTCGTAAATCGTTAATAAATGGGTAGATGTCTCACCCGTGAATAAACTATCTCTCAAGGAATCGGGTGAAACCGATATATCGGGTGGTTTCAAACCTTCACCTTGTACGAAAACCGTTGCACTCGAAAAATCTAAATCATTGCTTTCGATTGTCAGATTGCCGGTGGATATACCTTCTGAAGTCGGAGCGAACACCAGCATTACTATCTGGCTCTCATCAGGCGGTAAACTGAAATTAGTGGTATCAACAGAATAATCCATATTATCAGATGTAATATCACTAATTACCAGTGTATCCCCGCCAACATTGTTTACCTCGAGTTCAAGTGTATCAGCATAGCCTATGTATACCGTATCGAAATTTAAAGTATCTGCGGAAAGTGATATATCGGGTGTTAATATCGGTATGGAAAAACAACTACTCCAGGTGCTGTCGTTTCTATCTTTTGTGATAAGTTCAAAATTTATGATATGGTTTACAGGACATTCCGGAGCAACATCAAAATCGAAATCTTCTAAACTTTGAGAGAGGGAATCGGCTAATATATTACCAAAATCTTCGAGGGAATCCGTAATATTTACATAGACATCCTCAGTCCTTAGAATACCTGTAATACTATCCCCATCATCAAGTCCTACATTATGTACAGTCAGAGGTAGTTCGATATTATCGCCCGGATCGACATTATTATCAGTTCCCGATACATCTATTACTGTATAATGGTCAAAAATAACCCATGGACCGGAAGGGGAGATAACATCTACATTACCTTCATAGGGAATGTAATTGTTTTTTGTTACCGTGCAGTACATTATACCCAGGGAGTTAGGAGGGGGAGATAAAGTCAAGTTAATATTGCCGAAAGCGTCGGTATATCCTCTCTGATAAACTTCTCCTTCTTTATATAAGCAAACGAAAGCTTCTTCCACCCCAGAACTTCCATCGAAAACATTTACCGCGAAAGTGTTTGCACCAACAGGTATTATCGCATCGTGAGTAACTGTCAATTCTCCGGGATTATCTGTCCAGAGAGGCATTTCAGGGTCTCCGAATAGATTTAATTCATAAATACACCATGCCCAAACAGATCCCCAATTAACTTCTGAAACGTATCCGTCCTTCGAAAAAGCGTGGGCAACACCGATATGATCATGGTAATTATAATCCTCCTTAAATATTTCATGATAAAAACAGGTATCGATATGTTCCGTGGGTCCCATGTTCGGAGGACTTCCCCAACCGTATCTTGAATTCATGATTGAATAACTGCCTCCTGTGGAAGGAGTCAAATAATGTTCGGCAAAACAATCCCCGTAGGGTACGAGATCAAGTCCACCGCACATGCAGCCTATAGAGTTATGAATACCGAGTAGATCATCATTATCAAGAGCATCTAAGTCATCGGAACCAAAATATTCATCAGCGTAATAAATATATATCCCATATTCATTACCATGTCCTACAAGATGAGCAAAACCGAATCCCGACTTAACTGAATCGACGAAAGCCTCGTGGGTAAGGTTTCCGTCCCGTTCATATAATCTTGAAACCTGCCAATCCGAGGGAACTATATTAGCAATCGCTTCCTGTGAAGTCCTCTCGTCATACAAACTGGGCCAGAGATAAGCAGCAGGTAAAAGTATCTTTTTTTGATATCCGGGAGGAGGGTTTTTTTCATAAGTAAGGGCTTTATTTACAAAATTTTCCGCCTGAGCAGCGGTACGAACAGGCGCTCTTCCTACAAATACATCCGAATAGAAATCTACCCCGTCTGTGGCTTCGCCGTATATATCATCACCATCCGCATTCCAGTCACCATCAAGGTCTGAAAAGTAAAGGTCTGATGGAATAGTGTCTTCATCAGGATAATGCCCTAAGTGTGTAGCTCTATACCAGACATTTCTTCTCGGAACAATTTCCTGTCCCCATTCATAATCACATTGTCCTCCGAGAAGAACCCAGATGGTTCCCCATGAAGAATTCGCGTCCTTAATAAAATTCCTTACTCTCTCCGCGTTATCCGCTCCTGTGTAATTAGAGTAAATATAATCGAGAGTTACTACTTCCGCAGGAACACCCTTCTTTGTTTTCCAATCCGCGAGCTCCTGAAAAGCCGAGGCGAAAGAATCTACTGTTATTATCACATATTCAACTGAATCGGCAGGTAAAGCCAAACTGCCTCTTAATCCAGTAAAAGGTCCGAATATTCCTATATCCTCAGGATTAAGGATTAGTTTTTCGATTCTTTTTCTAAATATTTTGTTTTGTTTTTCTGTTTTTGTGTTTAGCGAACGTAATTTCTCTTCGTATGTAACCCTAAACTTTATTTTTGAATGGAAAATCAATTTCTTATCGGCAGGGATGTATTGTATGGGATAAATCAATAAACTTGCGAGTTTATATCCCCCCATTGAGCCAGTGTGAGCAGACTGAATAACTTTTTCAGGATAAAGGATAGTTTGGCTATAGATATCCTTATCCGGCTCAACAAATTGAAAAACTCTACCTTTTATAAATGGCTGAGGATGTTGAGTTGGATAAACCTTATAATCACCGGCAATCTCCTCCGTATCTAAGGAAACAATCTCGATATCTATAACTTCCGCACCTTGTGGAATCAAGAGTGAAAAAGAAACTTTAGGAAGACATGGCGCTCCTAATTCTACTATAGTTGATTTACATCCTTCGAGTCTTACAAAATCGTATCCTTCTATTTCAGTAAAAGAAAGATCGTTTATATCGAAAGTGACTTCTTTTTCCAGGATACCCGCGAATGCGACTAATGTGAAAAAGAATATGAATATATAAAATGCTTTAAAAAACACCCTCTTAATATGTATTTTAACCTCCTTACTAATACTGATTTCTGTTTTTAGCCGATTCATTTAAAAATGATTTAAATTTCAAGATGTATACAATAAATTATAATTAAAAAACAGCAAAAGTCAAGAATTGGGGCAACCCTACTACTCAGTTTTTGACCACAGAGAACAAAGAGAAAGAAAACAAAAACACACGGGGAGAAAATATTGAACCACGAAACATACAAAATACACTAAATTTTTTATTGTAATTTTCTAAAACTCAACCCATACAAAAGTTAACAACAACAAACCAAACAAATAAAAATTAGATGAAAATACTTTCTCAATTTTGCATAAAAAGGGATGGATATCCTCGCTCTTTTTATTTTTAGGGGCTTTTTTATCGTAAGAGAATCATCTTCCTCGTTGCAATGAAGTCTTTATTGGTTTGCATTCTGTAAAAATAAACTGCATTTGCGACCTTTCTCCCGAATTTGTTACTTCCCTCCCATTTTACTTCATGATAACCCGCTTCAACTTTTTCATCTATAAGAGTATGAACTATTCTTCCCAAACAATCAAAAATCTGTATGCAAACTTCAGCTTCTTCGGGACACCCATACCTTATTACAGTATGAGAATTAAACGGGTTGGGATAGTTCTGGTTAACAAAAAATATTTTTGGAATTTTCTTCTCTTCTATTCCGGCGCCAAGGACATGCAAATGCGCGGGTACTATTAACTCCGGTTTATCCGGGTCATTGCTTCCAATAATAATATCCGCATAGTAGTCACCAGCGTGTAAATAGGTCGCATCAAAAGTAAATTCTATACTTAAGCTGTCGGCGGATAGTACTGTGTCTGCTTCGATATCAGCCGATAGCCAGCTGATACCTGCTACCCATTCAATAGCGTTAGCCATTAAAAGATCTCCATCAGTGTCGGCCTGCCATAAATTAGAAGCCATATCACTGGAAGGCGGGTGAAAGCCCAGGTCGACACGTCTCACTCCTTTTATTTCCTTTACGGCGACTAAAGGATTTCCATCAGACCAGCTCGCAATTAAAGTCGAGCCGCTGGTTAATTGTGCATTAGTGGGACGGAAACTACTGCTACCCCCATCGAAGCTCTTTACTCCATCCATTATGGGATGGGTAGGAACGGCTACCGAGCCAAGAAACTGCCGACCGGTTTGTGAACGATTTCTTATAATTATATAATACTGTTCGGATTCCCAACGACCACCCAACATCACATCTGTTGTGCCTCCCGATTCAAAAACAGCTAAAACAACCCCACCCCCAGCATCGACATAGTCTGCTAAATTGTCTCCAAGAGATATCCGATCTAAATATCGAGCGTTTTTCCAAACCATAACTGCATCAAAAGCCTTTAATTCTGTTAAAGTGGGTGTTACAACATTAGCATCAATAAAAGTCACAGAATTAAATTTCCCTGTAGCTAACAGCTTATCCCGTACATCTCCGAAGTTATTGAAATCATCAGCAGCAACGACTGCTATTGATGGTCTAGCAGTGCAATCAATTGGGTTCGGCGCATATTTTGTGCTGGCTATCTCCTCCGGATTTGTGTAAACTCTTTCTATAATTACACCGGTTTTCTCTTCAATTGAATTAATCCTGATTTCGCTTTCAAGTATTCCACACCTTTGAATAATAGACGCTACTGCATCCTCAACCCCCAATATAGTTTCTCCTTCGAGCGAAATATCAAAAATCAGATCACTGACACCCGTATTATAAATTGTTAAGTTATGAGTAGAAGTTGCTCCTTGAATTAGAATATCACTTAATGAATCAAGAGAGACCGAGATATCCGGCGGCTCTATACATTCGCCTTTCAAGAAAACATCTAAAGTGGGATCGTCCGGGTCATCGGACGTAATCGTTAAGGTTCCAGTAATTGTTCCCAGTGAGCTGGGCGTAAAGGTGACAACAACACCTTGCGTTTCTTTGGGATTTAAGCTGAAATTAGTAGTGTCAACGGTACAATCGGGATTATCGGATGAGATGGTGCTCACCTTGAGCAAATCAGTACCTTTATTTGAAACAATTAATGTATCGGTAGAAGAATAGCCGTTAAAAACAATACCGTAATCCAGGGTATCTTCCGAGACAACAATATCAGGTGCGCCTGTAACATGTAAATGAGAGGGAACGAGTAATTTCGGCTCATCCGGGTCATTGCTGGCAACGATTATATCCGCAAAGTAATCGCCGCCATCTAAGTCGGTAGCATCAACCATGACTTCTACTTTTACACTGTCATCTGCCGTAACAGTAGCACAATCAGGTGCTAAAGATAACCAATCTACACCTTTTGCTAACCAATCAAACACCTGATTTGCAAAAAGTTGATTATCCTCGGAACCAAAATGATGATTTGCAAACAATTCGTCTGCCATTGCTAATACTTTGCCAACGCCCACAATACTAAAGGCTGAGTTTGGAATATCGTCTATGTCGTTTATTAAACAAGAAGCCGGTTCTGTTATAGTAGAAAGATGCGCGAGATTACCGTTTAAGTATATACTGTCCACATCGACTGTAGTCTCATGTGAGTATATATTCGTTGTTGTACCGACCGAACCATTGTTGGTCGAGTATTCAATGCCGGCTTCCAATGGAGCTAATAAACTATTGTAAATAGGTACCGTCTCATCGTCATCACCCTCCAGTAATAAAGCTCCGCCATTGCTTACCCAGTTTTTTACGGCTGTTATTTCTGAACTTGACCAGGAAACATGATTATCTATTACCCACAGTACATTATATTGGTTTAACAGTTCCAAAGTAATTTCCGATGAATTTTCTACTAAAGTCGCACCGCGAGAAGTAATATCTGCAATAATTGTCGACCAAGTACTACTTGAGGATTGTCCATGCGAGATATCAAAAAGAATCTTTACGTCTGTTAAGTCAGCTAACAACGCTTGAATTTGTGAGGTACGGACTGATAATTTTGTGTTTGTTGCCTCATTATCTTTTGATTCCTGTGATTTCACGTTAGGAAGAGTTAAAACATATGTAGAGTATCCTTTTGGTGAATTACTTATCTTCAAGTATAAATCGCTTAACCCGGTATTGTAAATCGTTAAAGTATCGGTAGACATCTCGCCAGTAAACAAACTATCACTCAGGGAATCAGGAGAGACAGAGATATCGGGCGGCTCTACACATTCGCCTTTCAGTAAAACATCTAAAGTGGGATCGTCCGGGTCATCGGACGTAATCGTTAAGGTTCCAGTAATTGTTCCCAGTGAGCTGGGCGTAAAGGTGACAACAACACCTTGCGTTTCTTTGGGATTTAAGCTGAAATTAGTAGTGTCAACGGTACAATCGGGATTATCGGATGAGATGGTGCTCACCTTGAGCAAATCAGTACCTTTATTTGAAACAATTAATGTATCGGTAGAAGAATAGCCGTTAAAAACAATACCGTAATCCAGGGTATCTTCCGAGACAACAATATCAGGTGCGCCTGTAACATGTAAATGAGAGGGAACGAGTAATTTCGGCTCATCCGGGTCATTGCTGGCAACGATTATATCCGCAAAGTAATCGCCGCCGTAAAGACCGTAAGCATCAAAGGTAACTTCTACACGTAAACTATCGCCCGCTGGAATAGTGTCCGAGGTTGGATCGGCGGAGAGCCAGGTAGGAATCGACAACCACTCAAAAGCATTGACTATCAATAATCTTGCGTCAGAGGTTGTGTCTATTCCCCAATTATCTACTGCTGCAGAAGTAAGAAACGGAAAACTTATGTCAACACGATGTCTATATCCTGATTTTTTAATAGCAACAAGTGGTGTTCCATCTTCAAATTCCGCCAATAATGTTGCATCGTCACTGACAGAGGCTCCGGAGTCTAACTTGGATCCGGAAATCAACGTACTTACACCATTCATAATGTGATGAGTCGGTTCTAAAACAGTGCCCATCGAATAAGAAATCTCCCCATCATAACTATAGGGCGAAATCAGCCAGTAATTTTCTGTATCAAACCGGCCCTTAACCATCCAATCTCCGCCGGTCCCGTTTGCTATAAAGGCTATAAAAACATTACCTCCCCAGTCGATATAGTCCGCTATTAAATTTCCTATAGCATTTGCGTTGTGCCATTTATACCAACCAAAGACGCCGACCGCATCATATATTTGAAGTTCGGCTAATGTGGGAGTTGAATAATGTCCGTTTATCGTCGCTACTTCCGCAAACCGCCCTGATTTTATAAGATATTGAGCTATGTTATCAAGATATTCTTCACTGGACGACTCAGAACCAAGTATTGCTATATTTGCTGTTCCTGACGCTGTGGGGGAATCGTATAATCGAAAAATACTTTTGGATAGATTTCCTATGGCTATTTTCCCATCAACACTTCTTTGGGATCGTGAGTTATTTCCCACCTCTGTCTTTTGGCTAAATCGCGTATTTGAAGATACTAAAGTCGGGGAATCCACATTTTTACCTGAAACATATAAAATCAGATCGCTAAGACCTGTGTTATAAATAGTTAAAAAATGGGTTGATGTTTCACCCGTGAACAGACTATCGTTTAAAGACTCAGGCGAAACCGATATATCCGGTGGCTCCAATCCTTCGCCCTTTAAGAAAATAATTATCGTCGATTCATCCGAATCATCTGATTCAATTGTTAAATTTCCCGTAACCAATCCTACCGAATTCGTTAATAAAGTTACCACGACCTTCTGAGTTTTCCCTGGATCTAAGGCGAAATTAGTTATATTCACAGTGTAATCGGAATTATCGGACGATATGGCGCTTACTGTTAGCAAATCCGTACCTTCATTTGAAACAATTAATGTGTCAGAATAAGGAAAGCCAGTAAAAACAATGTCGTAATCTAAAGTATCTTCAGAAACAGCTATGTCGGGTACACCAGTCACTTTTAGATGCGTGAAAACAGAAATCTCAGATTCGTCCGGGTCATTGCTGGCAATAATAATATCCCTAAAGTAATCACCGCCGTTTAAACCGATTGCATCAAAAGTTACTTCTATTTTTACAGAATCGTTTGGTGGGACCGTACCTGTATCAGGTTCATAAGATAACCAGGATACTAAACCACCGGTTAGCCATAGAATTGAATTGTGATACAAAGTGGGTAAATCGCCAGTCCAACCTGGAACTCCGTAACCATCGCTGGGTAATATGTTAAGTGCAACCACATTGCCATTCGCTGCGCAGAAAATATTTCCGTCGTTCCAATCTGCAATACGAGTCGCTCCGGGTGCCAGCCCAGGATTTTGCCATAGGTAAGTATTGGTTATTGTAGAAACATCAGTCATTATAGGATGATTCGGCTCGTGAACGGTACCCAAAGTTATTGTTCCTATAAAATCAGTAGTTGTCGAAGTAAAAGGCCCGTATTGTTCATCAATAAAACGCCCTTTTAACTTCCAACCCATCCAGTCATAAGCATAGTTGTTAACGATTACCTTCCCCCCGGAATCTATATAATCTGCCAAAGCGTCACCAACTTGAGCAGGATCAACATTCCCTTGGTTTAACCATTTGGTGTTATTAGTAGTTATAACCACATCATAAGATAATAAATCTGTGGCGTCCAAATTGGACAGATCAATTTTTGGAAATACTTTAACATCCAAATCGCTAAAAGCCGATAATACTGCTTCCAGATCGGTAATGTTGCCGTCAGGTGTTAAAAGCAAAACTTTTACTGTGTCACCCTTTAATGCTAAACCTGCCGGAAAGGAAATATGTTTCTCTGAACTAGACCCCGATAAAGGTTGTTTAAAACCGGTTTCTGAATTTCCCGATGTTGATGCTGGTATAACAGCTTCGATAGTCATGGATAACGAGTTGGCATTAATCAAATCCGAATCCAATCTTTCAATCCAGACATCAAATTTTAGATCACTTCCCCCTGTGTTATAAATAGTTAAAGTATCGATAGACGTATCACCAGTGAACAGACTATCGCTCAGAGAATCAGGCAAAACCGAGATATCCGGAGGTTCCAACCCTTCACCATATAAGAAAACTGACAAGCTCGGCTCATCTAAATCATTACTCTGGATCGTCAGATTGCCGGTGGATATGCCTTCAGAACCAGGGTCGAACACAACCTTTACTGTTTGACTCTCATCAGGCGGTAAACTGAAATTATCTATATCCACAGAGTAATCGTTATTGTCGTAGGTAATATTACTCACAAACAGGGTATCTCTACCATCATTATTTACACGAAGTTCCAGAGTGTCAGGATAACCTATGAATACAGTATCGAAATTTAGAGTATCTATAGAAAGGACTATATCCGGTGTTGATATAGGTATAGCAAAAGAACTTATCCACCTACTATCGTTTATGTCTTTCGCAATGAGTTCAAAACTAATAACGCGGTTTGCCGGGCATCCCGATGCTACATCAAATTCAAAATTCTCTAAACTCTCCGAGAGTGAGTCCGGTAGTAAGGTATCCCCAAATTCATCTGTCGAGTCTGTAATTGTAACGTAAGAGTCTGCCGTTCGCAGTGTAGCTGTAATACTATATGCGGTATCAAGACCTACATTATGAACCGTCAATAACAACTCAATGCTTTCACCGGGATCAATATTTCCATCACTATTTCCTATTATATCCATTACTCTATACTCTTCAAAAACAAGCCAGGGAGCGGAAGGTGACATAACTTCTATACTGCCTTCATAGGGGATGTAATTGTTTTTTGTTACCGTGCAGTACATTATACCCAGGGAGTTAGGAGGGGGAGATAAAGTCAAATTGATATTGCCGAAAGCGTCGGTATATCCGCTCTGGTAAACTTCTCCTTTTTTATATAAGCAAACAAGTGCACCCTCTACACCAAAACCGCCAGCGGAAACATTTACATTGAAAGTGCTTACACCAACAGGTATTGACGCATCGTGATTAACGCTGAGTTCTTTTGGATTATCTGTCCAGAGGGGAAGTTCAGGGTCTCCAAATAGATTTAACTCATAAATACACCACGCCCAGGTTGAGTGCCAGGTAACCTGAGGCACATATCCGTCTTTTGAAAAAGCATGGGCGACCCCAAGATGATCATGGTAAGGATAATCTTCCGTGAATATTTCATGATAAAAACAGGTATCAATATGTTCCGAAGGACCCATACTTGGTGGATCCCCCCAACCATACCTTGAATTCATAATAGAGTAACTTCCTCCCGTGGAAGGAGTTAAATAATATTCTGCAAAACAGTCCCCGTAGGGTACGAGATCAAGTCCACCACACATACAGCCTATAGAATTGTGAATGCCAAGCAGGCCATCATTGCTTAAAGCATCTAAGTCATTGGAATTAAAATATGCATCGGCGTAATAAGTATATATACCATATTCATTTCCGTGTCCTACAAGGTGAGCAAAACCGAAACCCGATTTAACGGAATCGACAAAAGCCGTGTGAGTTAAATTTCCATCTTTTTCATACATCCTTGAAATCTGCCAGTCTGCGGGTACTATATTGGCAATCGCTTCCTGTGAAAGTTTTTCATTGTAATAGCTCCATAGAATAGCAGCAGGTAATAGTATTTTTTTCTGATAACCTGGAGGGGGGGTCTTTTCGTAAGTAAGAACTTTATTTACGAAAGTTTCAGCCTGAGCAACTGTACGTACAGGGGCTCTCCCCACAAATACATCCGAATATAAATCTACCTCATCTGTTGATTCACCGTATAAACCGTCCCCATCAGCATCCCAATCACCATCAAGGTCAGAAAAATAAAGATCGGTTGGAATAGTGTCTTCGTCAGGATAATGCCCGACATGTGAATTAATATACCAGACATTTCTTCTCGGAACGATTTCTTGCCCCCATTCATAGTCGCATTGACCGCCAAGAAGAACCCATATTGTTCCCCATGAAGAATTCGCGTCCTTAATAAAATTTCTTACTCTCTCCGCGTTATCCGTTCCTGTATAATTGGCGTAAATGGAATCGAGTGTTACGACCTTTGCAGGAACACCCTTTTTCGTCTTCCAATCTGCGAGTTCCTGAAAAGCTGTTTTGAATGAATCCGCAGTTATTATTACATATTCCACAGTGTCTGCGGGTAAATCTAAACTACCTCTAAGTCCTATTGGAGGTTCTAACATTCCAATATCTTCAGGATTGAGGATTAGTTTTTTTATTCTTTCTCTGAATATTCTGTTTTGTTTTTCTGTTTTTGTGTTCGGTGAACGTAACTTATCTTCGTAAGTAACCCTGAAGTTTATTTTCGAATGAAAAATCAATTTCTTTTCGGCAGGTATATATTGTATGGGATAAACAAATAAATTTGCGAGTTTAAATCCGCCCATCGAACCAGTGTGGGCCGACTGAATAACTTTTTCAGGATAAGGGACATTTTGACTGTAGATATCGTCGTCCGGTTCAACAAAAGGGAAAACCTTGTCCTTTAAGAATGGCTGTGGTTGTTGAGTCGGATACACCTCATATTCACTTTCAAGTTCGATTGTGTCTACGGAAACAACCTCAACATCTATAACTTCAGCACCCTGAGGAATCAAAACCGAGATGGCTGCTCGCGGAAGACAGGGGGCACCTATCTCCCTGGTAGTTGACCTGCATCCTTCAAGTTTTATTAAATCGTATCCTTCAATCTCAGTAAACGAAATATCATCCCTATTGAAGGTTACTTCTTTTTCTAAAACACCGGCAAGTGCAGTTAATGCGAAAAAGAAAAGAAACGTATGAAATAACTTAAAAAAAACCCCTCTACTCGGTATTATTATTAACCTCCTTACTAATACTAATTTCTATCTTTTGCAATCCATTTGGAAATTTCTTAAAACTTAAGCAAAATTTTCTTCTTTATATAAAATAGGCACATGAACTATATATTAGAGTTTCGAAAATGCAACCATTTTTTCGATAAACGGTCAAATATTTACGATAAAAGGAAAAAAATACGATTTTTAAGTTTCTTTCTTCCCAATTTGCTCCTTGTTGATTTGGAAAAACTCATATCTCTATTGAGTTTTTTTGTTCTCAGTTTCAATATTGGTTTGGAGCTTTTCTGCCCCAATAGATTTTAAAGCTTTTATAACTGTACTTTTTAACTTATTGAGATTTATATTTTTAAATAAATGAGAAGGAGCCCTGGAATCAGACGCCCCAAAGCCTTCGACATAATTAAGTTTTTTTGAAAGATAAATCGCCAATTTTTCCTCTTTGCCTGGATCAGAACATTCCGCAAAAACCCATCCGATCGATTTACAGAATGGTATTATAAAATCTATATGCCAATGTTTGTTTTTTACACTTCCCTTTTTTAAATTTTTCAAATGTCTTTTTAATCTTTGAATTCCACTCATCGCTGAACCCACATAGGCGTAATAAGCGGGCTTGAAAACAAATCGCCCGATTTTTCCGACATTAATGCTT
>CAZRYJ010000025.1:0-20582 GCA_964604245.1 uncultured bacterium
CTGCCCCGTAAGGAAGAATGACTGTATCGGGGTGTGATTTGTTGTTTCTCTTAGGGTGTGTGGGTTAAAAGTTTAATGCGGAAAGCGAATCGCGGTCAGCGGATAGCGAAACATATCTGCTTCCTGCTGTTTATCCCTATCTTCCCTTAAACTCTTCCTGTAGTGTTATATATTCTTCGTACTTTTGAAGTTTCTCAGGAGATCTTATTACAAGAGTAGACTCGAGACTCGCTATATTGTAATCTCTCAATTCTTTTAGATATTCTTTTATCTTATTTATTGGCACTCCGGTAACCTGAGCAATTTCCTTTCCTCCGGAATCCAACCTTGTATCCATATCCCCTTCTTCATTTTTACTTAATCGGTCTTTAACAAATAAAAGGAATCGAATCTTCTCATTAGGCACAGCGAAGTATTTCAACATATTGTTTGTTTTTCGCAGGCGAGTCGTTAAAGTTTCAATAATATATTTTATAAAAGGATTTTTATTTACAGAACTCAAGAAAGCATCTCTATCTACTATAATAAGTTTCGCATCACTCTCGGCGATTGCAGCCGCGGAACGCGGGCTCTTATCCAAAAGAGCCATTTCTCCAAAAAATTCGCCTTCCCCTATAACAGCAAGAGTCTTAGTTGTGCCTTCCAGATCTTTCACTATTTTGATCTTACCGGATCTTATAAGATACATCTCATCCCCCGCGTCGCCTTCTTTGAATAAAGTCTCACCAGCTCTTAATTGTTTCTCATATCCGATACTTTCATTAACCTTTTCCATACCTCCTCCTTACTATTTTCTTTCTATATATTCGCCGGTCCTTGTATCTATCACAATTTCTTCTCCCTCTTTAAGGAATAAGGGAACTTTAACTGTAAGACCGGTCTCAAGAATAGCTGGTTTTGAACCACCCTGAGCTGTGTTACCTCTTACCCCCGGCTCTGTAGAAGCCACTTTGAGAGTAACAAAGTTAGGGATTGTTATACCAAGTATTTTTTTTTCCGAAATTTTTACCTTGCATTTCATATTTTCTTTCAAGTAGAACCTGGACTCACCCAGTACTCCTTCTTCAATCGGGTACTGTTCATAAGTCTCAAGGTCCATAAAATGAAATTCGCCTTTGTCTTTGTATAAAAACTGTACTTCTTTTTCCTCAAGGGAAATAACATCAAAGTTATCTCCTTTTTTGAAATTCTTACTAATCGTAGTACCGCTTCCCATATCCTTCATTTTTGTTCTTACGAAAGCCTGACCTTTACCGGGTTTAACGTGAAGAAATTCTACTATTTCGTAAATAGAATCTTCATATTTTAGAATTATACCTTTATTTATATCAGATATAGTAGCCATTTATAGAACCATTAATTCCCTTTTAGAGTTTGTCAATAAAGTGGGTCTGCTGTTCTGCAACGCTATTGTATCTTCAATCCTGACTCCTTGATAACCGGGTATATAAATGCCCGGCTCTATTGTAAAAACCATCCCCTTTTTAAAATAATGTTTATCCTTTTTAGAAATAGTAGGCTTCTCATGAACTCCCAGACCAACACCGTGCCCTAACGAGTGCGGAAAATATTCGCCAAAACCATTATTAGAAATAAAATCTCTCGCTATTTTGTCCAGATCTTTGGTTCTCATATTTTCTTTCACCGATTCGAATGCAAGTTTTTGCGCGTCATATACTGTTTCATATATCTTTTCGTCTCTTTTTGTAGGCGTCCCCAGAAAAGCTGTTCTTGTAATATCAGATTTATAGCCCTGGTAAGTTGTACCAAAATCAATTGTAACAAATTCACCTTTCTTAATTTTTTTGTTTGATGCCACTCCATGAGGTATCGAAGAACGATATCCGGAAGCAACAATCGTCTCAAATGCAGGCTTCTCACCCCCGGCTTTTTTCATTCTATACTCAAGCTCGGTTGCGATATCCGTTTCACTAACTCCTTCCTTTATATAAGTAATAGTATCTTCGAAAGCCTTATCCAATATCTCACAAGCTTTTTTAATTTTACTAACTTCTTCTTTTGTTTTCGTAATTCTTAAATCCTCCACAAAAGAATCAAAACTCTTAAATTTTAACCAATCTAATTTTTTCCTTAACTCCCAGTAAAAACCATAGCTTATATCTTCGGCTTCAAATCCAATCCTGCTCTTTCTTTTTGCTATGCGGTGAGAAGTAAGCTTTTTTATGTAACCCTTGTCGGTAATGCAAACGTCTGCGTTCTTAACGTTATCAACCAACTCACCCTGGAACCTGTAATCGGTAATCAATAAAGCTTTTCTTGGAGCTATAAAAAGAACACTCGAATCACCGGTAAACCCCGTCAAATAAAAAATGTTTTCTCTAGACGCCACAAGAAAACAGTCAATGTTTTTTTCTTTAAATTGCTCTTGTAATTTTGCTATCCTATCATCCACTTGATGCCCCACCTAAGCCGTCAATCCATTCGCGGAAACTATCATCAACTTCCTCTTCACCACCCTCTTCACCCTCCTTTCCACCTTCTATAAGTTCCTTTTCTTCTTCCATTTCTATAGGAGCTTTCTTATCTAACTCCGAAAAAAGACTCTTTTCCCCCTGAATTTCATCATTTTCAAAATCCAAAAGAACCTCTTTCTCTGATACTTTAATTCTGTCTATTCTTTCTTTAATCTCATCGCTTTTATTTTTTTGATAAAGTTTTTCATAAATCTTTAAAGCTTTATCTTTGAACCCATGACCTTCATAAATTTCTCCAAGTTCTTTAAGGGTTTCTTCGCTTTCTTCACCAGTCCCCTCTGCTCCTGCTACTTTAACTACTTCTATTTCTTCCTCCACCTCTTTTTCTATCTGTTCTTCTATTTCTTCCTCCACTTCTTCTTCCACCTCTTCTTCTACCGGCTCATCGGAAAATTCCCGTGTTTCCTCCTGGTCTAAAGCCGTCTCTTCTTCTTCTGCAAATACATCTTCTTCTACCCCTGCCGCTTCTTCTTCCGCTTCTTCATCAAACCCAAAAACTTCTTTTACTTCTACTGTTTTTAACTCGGTTTCTGGCATAGCCTCATGGAAATCTTCTTCAGGTTCTTCTATTTCCTCTTCTACGGCTGCTTCTTTCCCGAAAAAGTCGCCAATATCTACTTCTTTTTTTGTTTTTTCCTCCTCAACTTCCCAATCCTCATCCTCAGATTCTGCCGTTTCTTCCTCCTTTTCTACTTCTTCCTTCACTTCTTCTTCCTCTCCAAACACTTCATCCTTGACTTTCTCTTCTTCCTCTTCGGCTTCTTCATCTTCGACTTCTGCTTCCTCCTCATCTACCCAACCTTCATCCTCTAATTCTTCCTCTTCTTCTATTTCTTCCTTCACTTCTTCTTCCTCTTCTTCCTCCTCCTCTCCCTCGTCTTCCATCTTTTCTGTATCCTCTTCCCAACCCTCACTGTCAATATCTTCTTCCTCTTCTTCACCCCATTCCTCTTCTTCTATTTCTGCACCTTCCTTCTCCTCTTCATCTACTTCTCCAATACCGAAGAAAGCTTCTTCGTCTTCGGCAACATCCTCTTCCACCTCTCCTCCCAAATCCATACTTTCCTCTTCAAATTCATCACTTGATATACTTTCGATTTGTATTTCCTCCGAAGATTCTTCCGGTTCTGCATCTTCGGTTTCATCAACATCCAAAAAATCATCTTCTTCTACCGAATCAGAATCCTCCTCGGCTTCTTCTTCTAATTCTTCTTCCTCGGAAAATTCCTCTTCGACTTCCTCCTCCTCGGGAGATTCTTCCTCAAGGGATTCTCCTTTAGAAACTTCTTCTTCGTTATTGAGCTCTTCTTCAAAAAAAGAAGAAAGACTTCCGACATTATCTTCCGTCTTATCTTCTTCTATTTCTCTTAACAATTTCTTGGCTTCCCTGTCTAGAGGGTCGAGTTCAAGCTGCTTCTTGAGAGTCTCCTTCGCATTTTCTTTATCTCCGGATTTCATATAGAGATTACTGAGTTCCTGCAATGCGATGATACTCTGCTTATCAAGGTCTGTAGCTTTTTCTAAGTTGTCTACTGCTTTCTGAATTTCTCCTTTTTTATTATAACATCTGCCCAGCACTAAAAAACCAGTAGCGTATTCCGGATGTTTTTTTACTCCCTCTTCCGCAATCTCTATCGCCTCTTCTGTCTTCCCTTCCCTCCTTAAGAGATCCGCATATTGAGCAAAAAGCAGAGAATTTGGATCCCTCTCCATTCTTTCTTTTATTCTCTTTAAATCATTATTCATCGCAACCCCTCTTTAAAACTAAAGCTCTTTTATATTTAATCATAAATATAAAAGAAATATTTGTTTTGTCAATAGTATAATAACCCTCATAATAAGATTTTTCCAATGAATCAAGAATCAAAAAAACCTGCTTAAAATACTTACGATAAAACAAAAAAATAGCAACAATTAAACATAAAAAACTCAAAATACATTAATAATTTAAATATTTATATCTCTTTTGGGAAAAGACTGTAAAAAAAAGGAGTTAAGACAAGGTGGGTCTAATTTTTTTCAAATTGTCCCACCGAGCTAAGGGACAAATCGGGTAAACTTTCATGCGATGCGTTACAAACCACCAAACCATCTCCCTCCCATAAAATATTTACCCACCTTATCTTTTTCCTTGAACCACTAAGAACAACTGGGACTTCTAGTTTTAGGGTACGGTCAATAAAACCGCCACCATAGCTGTCAATCGTACCATCATCGTAAAGAACATCAAAGCTTAATTCAAGCTCTTTACGGGAAACCAAATCCATTACCAGCTTCCCGTCACCTTCTTCAACTCTACTAACTTTTACTACTGACTCATTGACTTTTTCTATCTCCTGAACTATTTCATTTTCCTCGGAATTCGGAAAAATAAAGCTCAAAGTCGCCGTACCGCTCGCTCTTACACCTGTTAACATTAATACAAAAATTATATACATAGTTTGTCACCTCATCTTTACAAGTACAAAACTTGTTCCAGAATGTTAAGTTATTGTACGGCAATATTTTAATATAATAGGGGTGTTGTTTTTTATTGATATTGTAAAATTTTAGCTACATATTTTGTTTCTAAAAAAGCAAACTCCTTACGAATAAAGAGCCGTTTTAGAACAATTAGATATTTTCCAGTTACATAGGTCCTTAAAAAATAATTTTTTAAGAAAAATAAGATACTGCCATACAAGGCTTTAACTTTTAGAGGCTCATATATGGCTAAATAATTTCAAAAATGACCCTCCGGTGTTTTTTATTATGTAAAAAATATTATACGTATAAAGTAATAATGTTTTTACACCGTGCAACTAATGCTTCTTTTTCTCACGTTTTTAAATCGGTGTAGTTTTTGTCTCTCTTGGTGTTGCACCCTTGCGTATTGTTTTTTCTGCTATATATTTTAGGTATGCCAATAGTTACATTTATTACTGATTTCGGTATAAAAGACCCATACGTAGCAATGGTAAAAGGCGCAATACTAAAAATAAATCCCGCGATAAGCTGCATTGACATCACTAACCAGCTACCGCTCGGAGATATACGGCGTGCTTCTTTTATTTTAAATGAATCTTACGGATATTTCCCCGTCGGGAGTGTCCATCTTGTAGTGATTGACCCAACAGTAGGCAGCGAGAGAAGAGCTATCTTCTCCTTTAAAAACGGGCATTTCTTTGTGGGACCGGATAACGGAGTTCTTTCTCCTGTTATCTCTGAAATTTTTGAAATAAAGAAAGAAATCGGTAAAAAATCAAGTACGTTTGATGGAAGAGATATCTTTGCTGAAGTCGCAGCCAGACTTGCCTCCGGCGAAAAAGTAAAAGCCCTTGGAGACCGGATAACAAATCCCGTTAAAATGAACGAACGCAACCCTTCGCTCGAAAACAATAAAACAATTGGGGAAATAATCTATATAGATACTTTCGGTAATCTGATTTCCAACATTAAGGAGAATCAAATTCCACCAGGTGATATTGAAATTGAAATAAAAGGTGTGAAAATCCGAAATTTAGCAAAAAAATATTCAGAAGGTAGCGAGGATAAACCCGTTGCGCTTGTAAATGACGGGTTTAAAACCCTGGAAGTATGCTTAAATAGAGGGAATGCCGCCTCTTTCTTAAACTCTCAGGTGGGAGAAAAAATTACTTTAAGGGGGAAGAATGAGTGATATTTTTGATGAAATAAAAAGATTCGAGAGAGATATGGAATTACTTCTCAGCGATTTCATGAATTCCACAAGAGGTATAACCTACAAAGGGGGATGGAGACCTCTCATAAACATATTTGAAAAAGGGAATTCTCTGGTTATCCTTATAGAAGCCGCGGGTGTGAAGCCCGAGAACATAAAAATAACTCTTGAAAGGAATATACTTACTATCTCAGGAAAAAGAGAGGATCCTTTCTCAGAAGGACAGCGAAGCTTTTATTCCATGGAAATTACTTTCGGAACTTTCGAAAGAAGGGTTAGCCTTCCTTATGCTACAGATCCCGAAAAGGCTGTGGTCAATAAAGAGGATGGCTTTATTCGTATAACTTTACCAAAAGCCAAAGAAAAAGAGAGAATAATAGATATTGAATAAGGAGAGAAAATGCAAGAAACCGAAAATGCGCCTATAGAAGAACTTGAACTTGAAGTACCTCCGGTATTACCGATACTGCCCCTTAGAAAAATAGTTTTGTTTCCTGCAATGGTTCTACCTATTGCAGTAGAAAAAGAACACCATATAAAACTAATAGAAGATGCCCTTAACAAAGACAAACTTATGGGGGTATTCTTAAGCAAAGTTCCGGAAAACCCAAAAGCAGAAGACATTGAAAAGTATGGAACAATGGGCTCCATCATAAGAATGATAAAAGTCCCCGACGGCAGTATCAGGGTTCTCGCCCAGGGGTTAAAGAGAATAAAAATTCAGAGTATAATTCAAGAAAAACCTTATATCTCGGCAAAAATCGAAAAAGTAGAAGACGCCCCGGTGAGCGAAGAAGAAATAGAACCAGTCAAAAACAAACTCCTTAACATCTTTAAAGAATTTGTAGATTACTCTCCCTATCTTCCCGACGAAATAACAACCGTTGCTCTCAATATAGACAACACTTCGAATCTCGCCGATTTCATAAGCGGAAATTTGAAGATTGATCTTGCCGCAAGGCAGGAACTTCTCCAGATGAGAGACGTAAAACAACGTTACGAAAAATTAATAAATTTATTGTCAGATGATCTTGCCCGGGCAAAAGTACAGGGTGAAATATCAGGTAAAGTACAAAAAGAACTAACCGATATTCAAAGAAAAGCAATACTTCGAGAACAGTTAAGAGAAATAAAGAAAGAACTGGGAGAAGAGGATGCGGTCGCCATTCAGATTAAAGAATATAAAGATCGCATAAGAAAGGCGAAAATGAGCAAAGAGGCAGAAGAAACCGCCACAAGCGAACTTGAACGGCTGGAAATGATTCCTCCCCATTCTCCCGAATTCAACGTTATAAGGAATTACCTTGACTGGCTGTGCGATCTACCCTGGAAAAAGAAAACTAAAGATAATATGGATATCAAAAAAGCAGAAAGGATTTTAAACGAAGACCACCATGATTTACAGGATGTAAAAGAAAGAATCATAGAATTCCTCTCGGTAAGAAAACTTAAGAACGACGCAAAAGGACCTATAATATGTCTCGTTGGTCCCCCGGGAGTCGGAAAAACATCAATAGGACAATCGATTGCCAGAGCACTCGGCAGGAAATTCACCCGACTATCTCTCGGAGGCGTCCACGATGAAGCTGAAATCAGAGGGCACAGAAGAACATACATAGGAGCTCTTCCCGGTCGCATAATACAGCATATAAAGAGATTGAAAACCAAAAATCCGGTTTTTATGTTAGATGAAGTGGATAAAATCGGTACGGACTTCAGAGGAGACCCCGCCTCTGCTCTCCTTGAAGTTCTTGACCCCGAACAGAACAACACTTTCAGGGATAATTTTTTAGAAGTTGCTTTCGATCTTTCTTCTATTATGTTTATAACAACGGCAAATATAACGGATACCATACCACCTCCACTTTTGGACAGAATGGAAGTAATCCGGATGCCAGGGTATATCACTCCGGATAAGTTCAAAATCGCAAATAAATACCTCGTTCCAAGAAGGATTAAAGAAAACGGTTTAAATAAAAAACAAATAGAATTCACCGATGGAGCTATTAATAAAATAATAAGTAGCTACACAAGAGAAGCCGGCGTCAGAAACATGGAAAGAGAAATAGGAAAAGTTTGCAGGAAAATAGCAAAAAAAATCGCCAAAGAAGAAGGTAAAAAATTCAAAATAAATGAAAAAACATTAGAGGATTATCTTGGCCCCATCAGGTTCCGGGGAAAACAAAAAGAAGATACAGCTTCGGTTGGAGTCGCAACTGGTCTTGCCTGGACTCCAGCAGGGGGAATAATCCACTTTGTAGAAGCAACATTAATGCAAGGGAAAGGGGACCTCATATTAACCGGTCAGTTAGGAGATGTTTTAAAGGAGTCAGCAAGAGCAGCTCTTTCTTACATTAAATCCAACGCTTCAATATTTAATATTGAGAATGACAGGTTTATAAATAAAGACATTCACATACACATTCCTGAAGGCGCCATACCAAAAGATGGACCTTCTGCCGGTATCACATTATCAGTAGCGCTCATCTCTATATTCTCTGAGAAACCTGTATCACCGGATTACGCGATGACCGGGGAAATAACCCTCAGAGGCAAAGTTCTCCCCATAGGAGGAGTAAAAGAAAAAGTTCTGGCTGCCAAGATGGCAGGTATAAACAACATAATACTACCTCAGGATAACGAGAAAGATCTTGTAGAGATTGCCGAGGAGTATAAGAAAGGACTTAAATTTTATTTCGTAAATAGAATAGAAAAAGCAGTAAAACTAGCAATACCGAACTTGAAATTAAAAGCAAAAAAGTAATGCTCTTCCATATCATAATTTTAGCAGGCGGTATCGGCAAAAGAATGAAATCCAAAAAGGTTAAGGTTCTTCAGAACCTGATGGGAAAACCTTTGATAAAGTGGGTAATTGATGTGGCGAGTAGTTTTTCACCAAAATCCATTATACTTGTTTATGGGAAAAAAGGACAGGAATTAAAAGGTAAATTTTCCGGAGTAAAATACGCTCTGCAGAAAGAACCAGCAGGAACAGGAGATGCGGTTTTAATTGGCCTTAATGAAATTAAAGATACAGATGGAAACGTAGTTGTTCTTTCAGGAGATACCCCTCTTCTAAGTAAAAAATCCCTGGGTGAATTAATAGATTATCACAAAAAGAACGCCTTACATGTTACTATAATGACATTCTGTCCGGATGAGCCAACAGGCTACGGTCGAATAATAAGAAAAAAAGACGAAATAACTGAAATAGTGGAAGAAAAAGATGCAAGCCCGTCACAGAAGAAAATCAAAGAAGTAAACGGCGGGGTTTATGTATTTTCCATAAAGCATCTAAGAGATGCCTTAAAAAAGGTAACCCCGAACAATGCTCAGGGAGAATATTACCTTACCGACGCAATTGCTATCATTAGAAAAAACCGAGGAAAAATCGGGGGTTTTAGAATAGAAAATCCTGATGAATTAAAAGGAGTTAACACAAGAAAAGATCTATCGGAAATAACGGAAATTTTAAGAGAAAGAAAGATTGAATCTCTTCAGGAAAAAGGCGTTACCATAATAATGCCAAACACAGTATTTATAGAACCACAGGTAGAAGTGGGACAGGATACAGTCATTCACTCCAATACTGTACTAAGAGGCAACACGGTTATCGGAACGAATTGCATTTTGGAACCTTTTGTTTATATCATGGATAAAAAAATACCTGCCGGAACAACGATAAAGAGTGGCAAGTAAAAAAAGAGCTCGCAGGAAACAAAAATTTCCTTTACTTTCCGTAAGCCTAATATTATCCGTAGGAGTATATATTTTCTCATTTAGCTACAAAATTACCAATCCCGTACAGTATAAAAATATAAAAATTGAGGTGCTGAACGCATGCGGAATTCAAAATCTTGCACGAATAACAACCGATTATCTCCGAAATCAAGGTTTCGATGTTATTAATTATGATAATGCGGCAGAAGAACAAACAAGAACCTCGGTAATAGATCGCCTCTCACCCGAAAAAAAATGGGCAAAAATTGTAGCTTCAGCATTGGAAGTCAAATTAACTTCCGCAGTAATAGATTCCAATCTTTGCATTCATGTACTGGTTTTACTTGGAAAAGACTACGATAAAGTTTTACCTAAAAAAATAATATTAGATAGGAGGTTAATTGAAAGTAGCGAACAACCTGATTGACATAGTACTTGAGAAGATAAAAGAAAAAAAATGTCGTAATCTTGTTAAATTAGATGTGGGAGAAGTGACGGATTTAACTGAAAGTTTTTTAATCTGCACTTCTTACTCTGATATTCAATCAAGAGCTGTTGTGGACGCAATCTCCGAAGAACTCAAAAAGAAGAAAAAATACGCTCACAGCATAGAAGGCTATGAAATAGCCAAATGGATTTTGATGGACTATATTGATTTTGTAATACACATCTTCCAACCGGAACAGCGGGAATACTTCAATCTCGAACGACTATGGGGAGATGTAAAAAGAAAGGAATATGAAGATGAGGACTAAACTTAGAGAAGCCGTCAAAAAAACAATAAAGGAACTGTATAACGAAGAAGTCGCCTTCGACATCCAGCACCCACCCGATGAAAAAATGGGCGATTACAGTATAAACGCACCTTTCCTCCTGGCGGAAAAGCTAAAGAAGAACCCAAAAGAAATCGCAAAAGAGCTCGGAAATAAAATAGATTCGAAAATAATAGAATCCACTTCCCAAATCAAGGGATTCATAAACTTTCAAATAAAAAAACAGTCCTGGTTGGAGGAATTAGTCGAAGCAGTAACACCAACTTACGGCGATGGAAATTTAGGAAAAGGAAAAAAGGTTCTGATAGAATTCGTTTCAGCCAATCCGACCGGGCCTTTGACTGTTGCCCACGCGCGAGGTGCCGCTTACGGAGATTCCCTGGCAAGAATCCTTGAATCTCAGGGATTCAACGTTGACCGGGAATATTACATTAACGACAGCGGGAACCAGATAAATTGCCTTGGTAAATCAGTAAGATTGAAAATCGAAGAATTAAAGGGAAATAAAGTCGAATATCCGCCAAACACCTATCAGGGCGAATACATCGAGAAAATTGCAAAGGAAGTAATGGATAAAGGTATTAAAAACTACGGGGAATTTGCCGGCGAATATATCCTGAAACTAATCGGCAAAACCCTTAAAAAACTCCGGATAGATTTTGACAAGTGGGTAAGCGAGTCGAAAATAATCGAAGACGGAGGAGTTGACAAAGTAATCTCCGATTTGAAAAAAGTAAAACCCAGCCCTTTTACAGAAAAAGAGGGGGCACTGTGGTTTACCCCCGGAAACAGAGAAAGAGTGTTCAGAAGATCTGATGGAAGCTGGACTTACATAGTTCCGGACATTGCCTATCATCGCTTTAAGTTTGACCGGGGTTACGACCTGTTAATTGACCTTCTTGGACCCGATCACCAGGACCATGTACCGGAACTCAAAAAAAGCCTGAGTCTTCTTGGATATCCTGAAGAAAACTTAGAAGTAAAGATTGTTCAATGGGTAACACTTAAAAGAGGGAACGAAGTCATGAAGATGTCGAAAAGGCAGGGAACATTTATAACTATAGATGAATTAGTAGATGACGTAGGAGCCGACGCTGCAAGATTTTTCTATCTTCTTCGAAAATCCTCTGTTCCCATGGATTTTGATATGGAACTTGCAAAAGAGGAATCCGACAGAAATCCGGTTTATTATGTACAGTATGGACATGCCAGGATATCATCTTTACTTGAAATGGCAGAAGAACAAGGTTACCGCATAGATTCCAAAGAAAAAATTTCGAAACTTAACCAAAAAGAAGAATGGAATTTGATAAAAAAGATACCCGAATTTACAGAAGCCCTTGAAGACGCGGCAAGAATAAGAGAATCACATCTTGTTACTCATTATCTTCTTAACATTTCAAAGCTTTATCATAATTTCTATCAGAATGTGAGAGTTTTAGACGGGGATAAAGATTTAATAGAACCCCGACTTTTCCTCTCGAACGCAGTGAGAAACGTAATCAGGAAAGGTTTAAAATTGCTGGGTGTCCAGGCTCCGGAAAGAATGTAATGGAAAGCTTGCCATTCCAGATAGAAAACTTCTTAAAGGAAGTAATGGATATAAAATGCTCCAAAATGGAGCATTTTAGTCTTGTTTGGGAAGGAACTTTCAAAATCCCGGAAAAGGACGCATTAGACTATATCAAAGGAAAAGCTGATTCCCTGAACCTCGACGTAAGTTTTAAAAATATAGAAAATGGAGTTTCTCTTGCATTCAGAGTGAAACCGGAAAAAAGAGAATCAAAAAAATGGATAAACTTCTTGCTTCTAATAGTAACCTTTTTAACCACACTGATGGCAGGAGCATTACAACAGGGAATTAATCCGGTAGTCACAATAACTAATCTTTTTAAAGGGTTACCCTTCTCCCTGTCGATTATGATAATACTCGGCAGTCACGAACTCGGGCATTACCTGATGGCTATAAAAAATAATGTAGATGCCACCTTACCTTACTTCATACCCGCACCACATATGCTCGGCACTTTCGGAGCTGTAATTAAAATGAGATCCCCCATTAGAGATAAAAACGCTCTGATCGAAATAGGAGCGGCCGGCCCAATAGTGGGTTTCATCTTTTCGACAATTGCAATATTAATCGGACTTTCATTATCAAAAGTCGCAACTATTTCCGGAAACGAAGGTATCATACTTGGAGATTCAATTTTGATTAAACTATTAACAAAATTATATTTTCCTGATCTGTCTGAAGGAAAAGATGTATTGTTAAACCCTATAGCTTTTGCCGGTTGGATAGGTTATTTTATAACGGCAATAAATCTTCTACCGGTTGGACAGCTCGACGGAGGGCATATTTTATATGCCCTTGTCGGAGAAAAAAATAGAATAATCGGCTACGTGACTTTTGGCATTGCTGTTTTATTAATACCGCTATGGATAGGATGGGTCATATGGGCGATTCTTTTCTGGATAATCGGATTTAAACATCCTCCGCCGCTTGATGGGATATCCCCACTATCCAAAAAACATAAAATTATAGGTATAATTTCTCTTATAATATTTTTACTTACCTTCGTACCGGCACCATTTCAAATATGACGAATAAAAAAGAAAAGAAAACAGAAATATTCCTTTTCCCTACCGATACGGTTCCAGGTATAGGATGTTTTCTATCTTCTCGTTGCGTAGAGAAATTAACAAAGATAAAAAAACGTCCCTCCGATAAGTCTTTTCCAATACTTCTTTCCGAGGCGAAAGACATTAGAAATTATGCAACGGAAATTCCGCCTATCTATGAAAAACTAAAGAAATTTCTACCCGGAGGAATCACCCTAATTTTCAAAGGCAATAAAAATCTACCCCAAGGAGTTCTATCAAAAGAAGGTAAAGTCGGCATAAGAATTCCAAATCATAAGAAATTAAGAAAATTTATCAGAGAGAATAAAATACCTCTAATCGCGACAAGCGCGAATATTTCAGGGTCATATACACCAAAAAACTTAAAAGAAGTTGATCTTTCTGTAGATAAAATAATAAATGGCGAGTCCGGATCCGGAAAGCAATCCACCGTTCTCGATATTTCCGAGGACTCGCTGGTTCTCTACCGAAAAGGCGCAATTTCCATACCCGAAATCGAAAATATAACCGGACAAGTTGTAAAACTTGGCAAAAATCTCGATTTTAATGTTCTTTTTGTTTGCTCAGTCAACTTATGCAGAAGCCCAATGGCGGGAATACATCTCAGACGCTTAACTGAAGATCTCAAAAAAGTAAATGTTCGCTCGGCAGGGATATCAGCAATAACAAGCACACCAATATCTACAATGGCAAAAGAAGTTCTAACAGAAGAAAACCTGTCGACAGAGCACACCTCAACTCTCCTAACCAAACCAATTGCAGAATGGGCTGACCTTATTCTTGTTATGGAGAAAATGCACAAAACTTATATAACGTTTCTTTCACCGGAAAACAGAAATAAAATCGCCTTCCTAAGAAACTTTAATACTCGGGATAAACAATATACAATTACCGATCCTGCCGGAAGAGACTTGGAAGCCTGCAGAAAAACTTTCGAGCTAATAAAAGAATCCAATAAACGAATAGAAAAATATCTAAGAAATAAATTTTAACATCAGGCAAAAAATTAAGGGGTAAGTTTTCACCTACCCCTTAACCTGTAACTTTTTTCGGTCTCTAAAGTTAATTTACTTATTACTCATTTTTATCGCAGTCTTCCCACTTTTTCGACCAATTGCTGGATTCCTGAACCTTTCCCAATTTGTAATATGCATGGGCTATTACGGAATACGAAGCACAATTATTTACACCTTTATCTATCGCTTCCTTAATAACAGCCACAGCATTTTTATAATCTTTTTGGGCTTCGTATATCTGACCCATAAGATTATAAACAGTGGTCAGAACTGAGGGTTTTACATTCTCAAGTTCCAATATTTCTTTTCCTTTTTTTATTGCCTCATCATAATTCTTACTCTGATAATACGCGACCATCAAGTTATAAAGGCTTGTCGAATTTTGACCTGTAATCGCCAATGCTTTCTCCAGCGATTTAATAGCCTCTGCATACTTCTTATCAAGCAAATAAACCTGTCCGATTAATTCATAAACTTCAATTTTTGTTGAATCTATTTTTAGCACCTCATCAAAGCATTTAAGAGCCTCATCTAACCCCCGCTCCGTTAGATAGATACGACCTAAATTTATGTAAGGTTCAACATCGTTTTTATCAGCTTCGATTGCTTTCTTGTAGAAATTTTTGGCTTCTTCTACTTTACCCTCTTTCAACATCATCATTGCTAACAAACTATAACTCTGCGATATTTTTTCCGGATATGTTACATCCAGGGATTTCTTCGCTAATTCAACCGCCTTTTTCGAATCATCTTCGAAATATTCTACAGAACCATTATATAATATCTGCCATTTTAGGTATCTGGTGTTCAATAAATCTTCATACCCCTTTATCTTTCCCTCTGCTCCTTCTTTGTCTATCTTCATAGCTTTATCAAGATATCCCGCTGCTTCTTTATATTCCTTTTTCATAAAATAAGCTACCGCAAGAGAAGAAACAGGACCGACGCTACCCGGATATTTCGCTTCCGCTTCTTTAAACTGTCCGATAGCTCTATCATATCTTCCTTGCTGCAAGTGGATATTTCCACCTGTTTCTTCGGCGGATTTACATCCATGAAAACTTCCGGTTATGAGAATAACTAATGATGCAAAAAACAAAAATTTTTTCATATTTCCCCCTTTTTAGGTTCTTTGTATGTTTTTAATGTACGATATTTATACATTCTTAATCAAATATGTCAACCCTTATTCTCATGATATGCCACGAAGGCACAAAGACACTAAGCCACCCCTGCTCAAATAATGGGACACAGATTTACTGGATTTTTTTAGTGTGTTTCTTTTAAAATACAAATTCAAAAGGTGCGGTGGGGTTTCGTGTTTTTAGTGTATTTCGTGGTTAATAAGTTATTTTTCTTTGTGCCTTGGTGTCTTAGCGGCTAATATTTCCTTTACCAAATAAAAAAAACCTCTTCTCTTGCCTTTGGCAAGAGAAGAGGCCGGAAACAAGGAGGTATTAAGAACTACGGTTACTTTATTAAAAATATAGCAGGGGAGGATAGGGGGGTATATATAAATGTTTTTTAAAATTATATTAAGATGACTCCTCCCCTGCATTACCAAAAAGAAAGGGAATCCATGAAAAACACATAATCTCTAATTGCACAATTCGCTTTTCGCTTTTAAAAGAACAAAGACAAGAAAAATGTACATTCAAAAGATCTATAAACAATATAAGCAAGTATCATTCCAAAATTCAAGTTATTAATAAACAACAACTTAAATTTCTGAATTTTCGCATTTTGCTTATTCTTGTAAAAATAAGATTACTTTTACTTTAAATTCAAAAATTACCACAAAGACACTAAGACACTCCCACAACACCTAAGAGGAACAACGAATTGCACTAATAACACAAATGCTCTCTTAGGTTTCGCGATCAGGGCAAGAGTAATTTTGCATTTTAATATGTCATTTTGATTTTTAATTTTTGATATTTCATTTCCAAGTAAAGCGAAACTAATTGAAAAACAACAAATAAGTTGACTTCTGCTATTTCTGCAGAGCTATATATTACTATATTTGGCTGTGGAAAAAAGTTGTTTACTTAAGATTTTTGAAATCCGGAATTTCGCCTTCTTTTCTAAGCTGCTGATACACCGGATGACAATTAGAACAAACTTCCACGTGTAAATTCTCTTTTGTGGACCTGGTTCTTATAACATTACCACAGGTACATTCAATTTTGACTTCTTTATATTCGGGATGTATTTCCTTTTTCATTTTTCCCCCTTATACTGTCATGAGTCTCAAAAACTCAGAATTATTCTCCGCGCGTTTCATTCTTGATATCAAAAATTCGATAGCTTCTGAGTTGTCTTCCATATCACTTAATATTTTCCTCAGAACCCAAATTCTGTTTAAAGCATCAGATGGCTGAAGTATTTCTTCTTTCCTTGTACCGGAAGCGAGAATGTCAAGAGCCGGAAAAATCCTCTGATTTGATAAATTTCGGTCTAAGACGATTTCCTGATTCCCGGTACCTTTAAATTCCTCAAATATGACCGAATCCATCCTAGAACCGGTATCAACCAGCGCAGTTGCCAGTATTGTTAGACTTCCGCCCTCTTCAATATTTCTCGCAGCTCCAAAAAATCTCTTTGGAGTTCTAAGAGCATTTGAATCAACCCCTCCTGAAAGAGTCTTACCACTATGAGGTACAACCATATTACTTGCACGGGCATATCTGGTAATAGAATCAAGCAAAATAACTATATCCTTCCCCATTTCCACATATCTTTTTGCCTTCTCAAGAGCCATTTTTGCAACCTGAAGATGCCTCTGAGGAGACATATCAAAAGTCGAAGAAAGAACTTCACCATTTACAGATCTTTCCATATCAGTTACTTCTTCGGGACGTTCATCTATAAGAAGCACCATTAAATGGACTTCAGGATGATTCTCGGAAATAGAATGAGCTATCTTTTTTATCAAAACTGTTTTCCCTGCTTTCGGAGGAGAAACAATTAAACCTCTTTGCCCTTTACCAATGGGCGCAATAAGATCAATAATTCTTGTAGAAATATCCTCATCTTCTGTCTCAAGATTCATTTTCTCATTAGGATGAAGCGGGGTGAGATAATTAAAATTATCCCTATCCTTAGCTTCATTCGGATGAACATAGTTTATACTTTCAATGGTTTCAATCGAATGATATTTTTCGGAATTTTGAGGGGGTTTTACAGCTCCTATTATTGTATCGCCAGTTCTTATTCCAAATCTCTTTATAATTGCAGGAGCAACATAAATATCATCGGGGTTCTGAGTATAATCATTCTCTTTGGCTCTCAGGAAACCAAATCCCTCAGTCAAGATTTCAATAACGCCTCGAATTAATTCACGTCCCTCTTTACTGGCTTTTTCCCCCAGAATAGAAAATATAAGCGCTTCCCTATCTAAACCGGTAAAAGAGATACCTAATCGCCGAGCTGTATTTGCTAATCCCGTATAATCTTTATCTTGGATTTCAGAGATATACATAAAATTTGTAGCATATATATAGTTAACTTCTCGTTTTTGTCAAGGGTAAAGCGTGTTTTTGTTAAAAAATCAAAGATTCCAATTTCGGTGCCGGAAGATTAAAAATAGTTTAACTTGTTTTGTTCACTCCGGGGATGTTAGCTCCGAACCACAATTTTCGCAATACCAGGCATCTGGTTTGTTTTTATAATTACATTTGGGACATAACGAAACCAATTCTTCTCCACCGTTCTTTTCTGCCTTCTCTACTTTTTCTGCTTTTCCTTCTTTTTTCTCTTTTTCTTCAGCTTCTTCATTCAACTCCTGCTCAAGGGAAGAAAGCCAATCCTCCTCTTCAGTCGACCCACCAGAAGGTTCTTTCTCCGGAACCTTTTGCCCTTCAGGCTCTCCGACTTTTCCTTCGGAAAGATCAAATAATTCTTCGCCACTCTTGGCCTCTTTCTCTTGTTCTTCAAGGAAAGAACCTTTCCCTTCCTCAGAAGCAGAGACACCAGACAAAACACTTTCATTCTCTGCAACAGTTTGTTCCTTACCCGTAAACAACTCTTCCGCAATCATATCCTCTTTAGAAACTTCAGGCAAAGGTTCCTCCTCTACTACCTCTTCTTCTTTCTCCTTCTCACTACCTTCACCTTCATCTACTTCTTCCGCAACCTTTTCTTCTATAGCTTGTTCCTCTATTACATCCTGAGGCTCTCCTAAAAGTTCCTTGGTTTCTTCTTCCTCTTTCTTTAGAGCCTGCAGGTCGCCCTCAATCGCTCCCATTTTTTCTTTTATTTCACCACTCATTGAATCATACTGTCCGTCCGAATACTCCCCTATTGAATGTCTTAATTCTATCTCCTCAAGTTGTTCCTGTAAATCATCTAATTTATTCTTTAAAGGCTCCTTCTTGGTGGCCATTTCTTTTAAAGTTTCCTTAAGCGTTTCCTTCTTTCCTGCCAGCTGTCCATTCAATGTTTCAAGCCTCTTCTCGTAGTCTTCTTTGACTTTCTCAAATACTGAAGCTCTAATAGAACCTTTTTTCCCCTCTATTTTACTGAGCTTCTCTTTTATATCATCTATAGTAGCTTTAATTTGAGCAACCTCTTCACTCATCGCTTTCCTCCTATTGAAGTTGACTCACAAAGTTAAAATTCGTACTGAATTCTTCCCAGCCATTTTTAATCCTATACTCTGCATCTATAATCTTCTCAAAATTGTTCCGAAGAACATTATAAGACAACCTCCTGGCAGCCGGAAGATATTTCTTGTTAAAAATGTACGGATGCATGTTTAATCTTCTATTTAAATTCAACTCTTTGGTACCTTCGCCCTCGTCAATAGAGGCACGTATGGTTAAAAGACATCTAATATCTCTGTTTACGAAATGGAAAACAGGTAGATTATCCGAATACTCCACAAGATATCGAAGAGCTTCCCGGTACTTACCATCCACTATTGAATTAGAGATCTTGAATATTGTATCATCTCTGTAGAATCCTATATTCTTCAAATCTTCTTCCTCAATATTTTTATCTTCATCTTCCTTTAATGAAACAATTCTCTCTAAATGATCCTTTATCTGTTCCCTGTTTACACCACAACGAAAACAAAGTAGATTCACAGCCTCTTCACTTATTCCATACCCCATTCTTCCAGCAAAATTCTTAATCCAGACAGGTATATCTGAATCATAAATGGGCTTAAATTTTCCTACTAAACTGTCTTCAATCTTTAATATTTTCTTCTGATCTCGAAAAATAAGAACTACAAAATTAGGGCTCAATCTATCGGGATTCTCCACAGAGGCTTTAATTTCTTTAAATAAAGATGCGGAAAGTGTATCCACGTCATAAAAAATTATCAACTTACCTCCAAATAAAGTCTTCATACTTAAACTCTTAAGCGCCTCTACTGCATCATCGGGGAAAAAAACCTCTATATCTATCGAGTCAAAATCTTCCTTTATAGAAGTTATAACTTCTTTTATATTAAAATCATCCCCGGAAATTTGAAGCAAGTTGTGCTTTTCCTCCTTAAAACAAGCTACTAAAGCATTAACATTACCCCTGGTTTTCATAATTTTAATTATAACATTATTCATTTCTAAGTCAAGTCCCTTTATTTGCAAACCCAAAGGAGTAGCAATAAAAAAATGAATAGCACGCAGATTTTCACGGCGGGAAAATTGACCGTGTTCCTGATAAATAATTGTCCCTCGCTGTTCGGCAACCTAAGAAACAACCTATCCACTTTCGAACTATTGACATTATTAAACTTTTCCATATAATAATTTTTAAGGTGAGATAGCTCAGTCGGTAGAGCACGGGACTGAAAATCCCGGTGTCGGTGGTTCAATTCCACCTCTCACCATTTTTAAAGAAAAATGAAAAGTTTTTTAATATTTTTATCCATTATATTTATTTTAGTGACTCTGGGATGTAAAAAAACCAAAGATTCGGTTATAGAAACAAAAACAATAACAAAAGAATATACAAAAGGGATCGCTAAAGTACCAAGTAAAACGAGAGTGCTTACCGAACTGGCTTCACTTCGTCAGGCTATAAAAATGTACAAAGTGGAAAATGAAAAATATCCTGAAAGCTTATCCGATTTATCGGTAAAAATCAAAGATGCAAACGATTATGATTACAACTCCCAAACGGGTAAAGTAAAAAGCAGATATTACCCGAAAATGTAAAAAACTAAAACTACTTAACCACAGATTACACAAGATTATCACCAGATTACCCAACCACTCCCCAAAATTAATCTCACACAGAGACGCAGAGAACA
>CAZRYJ010000026.1:0-20427 GCA_964604245.1 uncultured bacterium
AGAAAGACGTGAGTTATGGGTTTAGAAGATATCTTCATCGATCTTTCTCCTTTTTAATTCACGTTTTGTTGTCTTTGGATTAATATAACGCACATAATACCAATATGCGTCATGAAATTCTTTTTCCAGGACTTCCTTTGCTTTTGGGCCATTATGTAAATATTGATATAAAACTGTATTAAAATTCTGAAATCTCTCAACGGTATGTGGATTAATACCATATTTATTAATATTAATTTCAGATGGGAACATAACATTAATCAGTAACAGAGCTTCTTCGATATGACGTGGAATTTTTCTATAGCCTAAATTTTTCGCTTTACTGAGATACTTCATTAAATTTCCTAAATCACCATCGAGTAAATAGTACGCCATCAGATATTCAAACACCATTTTGTTGTACTCATTTTCTTCCAGAAGCTTGACGAGGTCGTAAGTAGGATGTTCATTGTTAATAAAGAAATCGGATTTCGGAGCTTGTGACCGTTTGATCTGAATTAAACTATCCGATGCTATCAACGACTTGTCAGATAGGTAATTTTTATATCGCTTTGCCCAGCGTCGATGTAACATACTTTTTCCAAGTAAGTCTAAAAAATTTTTTGCATCATCATATTTCTCGTTGATAATATTGGTCGTAGCAAGTCTTTTTAGAATTCTTGGATTATATTTAAATTTTGTTTGCCCCTCATAAGCCATAACTTGAGACGCATTGATATGACCCAATTCGAAGTATAAGTCGCTCGCCGGAATAGCAATCTGACTGGCGATGATTTTATCAATAAAAAGACCATCCGTTCCTGCCAACTGAGGGTAGTCGAACATGGTATCAAGTAATTGTCCGGTATGGTATAATGCTCTATTTACATTAAAATTTACCAGTCTGTCATATTTGTCTATTTTCCGGGATAAACTCAAAAGTTCCTTCCATTGGCCTTGTTCCGCAAGATAATCAATTTGAATCTTCTTTTTTTCTCGTAAGTCAAAAGAAAATGTTAGTATTAAGGCTGCAGCAAGTATAATAAAAATTGATTGTGCTGATATATGATGGAACCTTGCCAGTAATTTATTTTGTTTTCTAATCCTGACTTTGATATATTTTAAACAAACGAAAAGACCCATTTTTAGCATTGGCAGAGAAAGAAAAAACAAATAAAAATATAAATTGGGTTTGAATAAAAAAGGCATATGATAGAATTCATAAGGGACAATGTAAAGATATGCTTCTTTAAGAGTAATCATAAACAAATATCGTGCTGCAATATAAGGGTATATCAAGTATACCACGACACTAAATCCGGCATAGATATATTTCCTCTCATCTCTTGAGAAAAGCAATTCGTGTGACATACAGAGTATAACATAAAATAAATATACCCATCCGCCCAGGATGTAATAAATCAAACAGGATAGAGGAATGATAAATATTTTGTATCGATTTGAAATCTTTACATAAGCAAGGAAAAAGATGAGGGCGAATAAATATTTAACGGTTAGCATTAATGGAGAACTATAATGGTTTTGTATGATTAGCAATAAAGAGACAGGCAGAAAAGAAAGAATTAAGGAGTATTTAAAATCTCCGATTTTTTTAATAAACTTGTAAACAATAATAAAAATAGATAAGGAGAGAGCCGAAATGAAGAAAGCTCCAAGCAGATTAAAATAGAAAAACTGAAAAAAGAATTGAGTAATCAACTCTACTGGTCCTCCGGGATACAATAGAAATTCTTTCAAGTAAGTTTTATCGAAGAGAAATATGGGCTGGTAATAATGATAATATAAGGATGAATCAAAAACTAAAAGATAATAAAAAAATAAAAATAGAAAGAAAAATAGAAAATAAAAATTTGTATTACGGATTATTTCTTTTAATCTCATAATTTTCTCAATTTAAAAAATGTTTCATAAAACCGTAAATGAAAATAATAGATATGATTACATTCATTAAGCCCATGCTTTTAATTTTATTACGTCTAACATAGTTTATCCAGCTTACATATACTTCTTCAGTTCTGATGCTATAGTGTCTGGTTCTGATTGCTGAACGTACCTGGTCAAGAAGTTTAGATTTACTTCTAGAAATTATGCTCTTTTCAAGACTATAAGTTATAACTTTTTTATACTTTACCATACCCATATTGAATGTATTAAAGTATCGACAAAAGTCAAGTATTTTTGTAAAAAGACAATAGAAACCGGAGCAGGCAAAGGGCAAAATGAGAAACAATCAATGGTCTATCTGTGGCTAACAGATGAATTGTGGATTTAAAAGTTTCCCGAAGTACCCGGCTGCCAGTGCTAATGTTATTAGTCAAGGTGTTTAAAACTCCCCACCACTACACCTAAACTAGAAACAACAAATCACACGAATAGCACTAATGTTTTTTGTTTCTGGTACCAGAGACCTGGTATCTATCATTCAATCCTTGACAGTTGTTCAGGGACAGTTAATATTCCATAGGGTACAAAATGAATTTTCTTTTATGTTTATCAGGTTATGAAAATGAAATCGAAATATTGCCAAAGCTTGAAGAGTTAAATGTAGGTATTGAACTACAAAGCTATGGTCTAAAAGGAGTTACTTCTCCCCTACTCTGGGAAGAAAAAATAAAACAGCATAAAAAAATAATAGAAAATTTTAGAGGAAGAATTTCTATTCACGGACCATTTGTAGGGATCAGATATACTCAAAGAGATTATTTGCTTAAAGAAGCCGTAAAAAAGCGAATGCAATTCACCTACGAGATGGTAAAAGAATTAAAACCGGAGATTTTAGTTCTACACAGCGGAATTGACGGTGACATAAAAAAATGGCAGTTAGAAGGTTTCTGGCTGGAAGAGACAACAAATTTCTGGAAAAACGAAATAAAAAAATATGAGAAAGAAGGAATTAAAATAGTCATCGAAAATCTGGTCGAAGAAGCACCGGATATGCTAATCAAGTTCTGTGATGCAGTTAATAGTGATTTTTTTGCTCTTTGTATTGATATAGGACACTTGAATGTCTTTTCCAAACTAACTCCTTCTGATTGGGTCAAAAAGATGGATAAACGACTACAATATGTGCACCTTCACGATAATAACGGCGAAAAAGACGAACACTTACCCGTAGGTAAGGGTACCATTGATTTTGACAGTTTTTTCAACAGCATAAAAAAAACCGGGAATGATATCGATATTGCACTTGAACTTGATAATTCAAGTTTAAAAGAAAAGATGGAGAATCTAATTGAGGTTACGAATAAATATACTGCTTAAAATCCAGGGAAACAGTCCTAATAATAATTTAAATCTGCGTTCATCTGCGTCCTATTTTCTTTGTGTCCTTAGTGTCTTTGTGTGAGAATAAATGGAGGGTTGGGGGTTGGGTTTTAAACAACACAATATATTTTTTTCTCTGTGTCTCTGTGTGATAATAATTTGGTGTTGTGGGACGGGTTTTAAACAACAATATAATCTTTTTTCTCTGTGTGTTCTTTTTTCTCTGTGCTCTCTGTGGTTAATATTTTTACTCAATAACCTGTATCAGCATTCTCCTTGAACGAGGGCCGTCAAATTCACAAAAAAAGATTCCCTGCCATCTGCCAAGGTCAATATCTCCGTTTACAACGGGTATGAAATCCGAACTTCCGATAAGAGAAGCTTTAATATGGCTATCTGCGTTTCCTTCCAAATGAGCATATCCTGCGCCGGCGGGTATTACCTCCGATAGTTTATTTAAAATATCACTCTTCACCGAAGGATCGTAATTTTCGTTTATCGTTACAGCCGCAGTTGTATGCGGCACATAAAGATGAACATAACCGTCCTTTACCCCACTTTCCCTAACAACATTCCTTACTTCCTCGGTCACGTCCACAAACTCATTTCTTCTGTTAGTCGAAACAGAAATTTCCTTTCTATTTTTTACTCCCATTTATACCTCCTTTCCTCGGAAAAATTCCAGTATCACTTCCTGCCAACAGGCAATATATATAAAGGAGTTTCTTCCTCCTTCATAGCGACAACATTCTTAACTTTATCATCCACAAAAGCACCCACAACGACTGTACCTAAATCTAAGGCTTCTGCCTGTAAATAAAGATTTTGAGCAGCATGTCCGGCTTCCATGTATGTGTATCCGACACCTCTCTCTCCGTATTTTTTTGTTATCCTGTCGTAAACCGCGGCAATCACTATATCCACAGCACCATTCTTGACGCAGGATTGACCAAGCGCGGCAAGCGAAAGATCATTCCTATAATCCCCTTCTCTAAATTTAATAATTTCATGATCGAAGGGATTATATCTATAAATACCCTCTTTCAGTGAAGATACGTTACCTACGACAACATAAACTTCGAGAGGATAAAGAGCACCGGCAGAAGGAACTGCTCTTAATTTTCTTTGTTCATCCGTAATGCCCTGAACTGCCCATAAAAGCTGTGAAATTTCTTCTAATTTCAAAGGCTTACCAAGATAATTTCTGACTGACCTTCTTTTTGATATAGCTTCCTCAACAGAAACTTGACTTTTATATCGAGGTTCGGGCAATTTTATTTTACTTTCTTTGTCAAACATTTTACCACCTCCTGCGGCACCCAATAACGTTATACTCAAAAACGAAAAAACCGTTAATATAACTACAAATTTCACCAACACTTTCATACAACCCTCCCTTCAAGGATAAAACTATTCCTTTTGCTAAATAAAATTTACTCCCTGTATCTGTATAGATTTTCACCCTTTTTGTTTCCTTTTTTGATTTTAATATATAATAAAAACAAAAGATATAATCGGCAAGACCCAGGGCAGAAAAATATAAAAACCCCTATCAAAAATTCCTTTTAATAAGACAAATCTCTATAAAGAGCTTGACAAATCTACATTTTTACTTAAAATTATTTTATGAAAATTAAACTCTGGGGAACAAGAGGTTCTATACCAACACCCGGCAAAGATACAGTTAAATATGGAGGCAACACAACATGCATCGATCTTACTATAAATAGCGGGGAAAAAATCATTATTGATGCGGGTTCCGGAATGAGACTCCTTTCAAACGAGATACTCTCAGAGAAAATAAATCATATTAACTTATTTCTAACTCATTCTCACTGGGACCATATTCAGGGATTTCCTTTCTTCATTCCTATTTATATTCCAAATTTCTCAATAAAAATATTCGCTGCTTCTCCAACTTATGGAAGACTGTTAGACATACTGAAAGGACAAATGAAATCTATTTACTATCCGGTACCCTTCAAACAAATAGGCGCTAAAATAGAATTTGAAAAGATAAGAAAATCAGGTATTTTAATCGATGGAGTTAAAATCAGTTCAATATTAACAAACCATCCTCTTGAGACTCACGCTTTCAAATTCGAAGAAGACGGAAAAACTCTCGTATTTATGAGCGATAACGAACTTGATCATCAGGATATTGCAACAGTAACATATGAAGAACACTTAAACTTTATAAAAGATTCTGATGTTTTAATTCACGACGCTCAATATGAAAAAAAGGAAATGAAGAGACATAAAAGCTGGGGGCATTCTTCATGGGAACAAACAGTAGCCTTTGCAAAAGAAGGAAAAGTAAAAACACTTTATTTGACCCATTATGACCCCACAAGAAGCGATAAACAAGTAGACAGAATTGTAAAAAAAGCTGATAAACTAGCCGGGAGAGGATTAAAAGTTAAAGGCGCTCGAGAGGGTAAAGTATTTGATTTATAAAAATTCTTAACATAAATATTGTATTTTTATGGAAATTTTATTAGCAGATGACGATAATAAAATTCTAAAATCTCTTACAAATATTCTTTCGCTACAAGGACATAATTGCAAAACCAGCTCAGATGGCTACGATGCAGTTAACGAATACAAGAAAAACAATTATGATTGTGTGCTTCTCGACATCGAAATGCCTAGAATGAACGGCATAGAAGCCGCAAGAACACTGCTAAGTATTAATCCCGACCTTTCTATAATAATGGTCACGGCTTTTAGAGACCTTGACATAATAAGAAGCACTATGCGCATAGGAGCATACGATTACCTTGTTAAACCGGTCCTACCCGAAGAACTTGGAAGAGTTCTTGAAAAAGTAAAAGAAAGGAATTTCCTCTTACAAATAAAAAGAAATTATCAAATAGAATTAGAAAGTAAAGTTAAAGAACAAAGAGAGAGAATAGAAAAGAAGATGTTAGATACCATTACATCTCTGGTTAATGCCCTTGAGGCAAAAGATCCGTACCAGGAGGGGCATTCGAAGCAGGTTAAAGAAATCGCCCTTGAAATTGCCGATGAACTCGGATATTCCAACAAAGAAAAAGAAATACTTAGCTATGCAGCTATGATACATGATATAGGTAAAGTTGGTATACCCGATTCTATTTTGATGAAACCTGAAACTCTCACAGAAAAAGAATATGCAATAATGAAAAAACATCCTGAAATAGGAGAGTTTATAATAAATCCATCGATTAGAAATAAAAAAATCTTAAACGCTGTTCTTCATCACCATGAACGATTTGACGGAAAAGGTTTTCCTGATGGCTTAAAAGGAAAAAAAATACCTCAATCTGCAAGAATACTAGCTATCGCTGATTCTCTAAGCGCAATGATATCAAAAAGACCTTATAGAAAAGGACTTGCAAAGAAAGATATTATAAAAGAATTAAGAAAAAATTCCGGAACTCAGTTTGAGCCGAAATTAGCAAAAATAGCGTTAAATCTTATAAAAAAAGGGGAAATCAAATGCAACTCAGAAGCCAGTAGCAAGAATCCGAAATCTTAACCCCACCTCAATTTTCAACCACAAGATTACACAGATTAACACAGATTTAAAAGATTGATTTTGCAGTTAGTTCGGTAAATAATTTTACGTTTTTATTTGTCATTTTGCTTTTTGATTTTTAATATTTAATTTATGAAAGATAGAATTACACTAATAGAACGAAATATTTTTCCTGGAATCTGAGATCTGGTATCTGGTATATAGTTCTAAACTATGCGTCTTCGGCACCGGGGTTTAAAAGTTCAATAGAAATTTCATCTCCTTTAAAAGAAAACTCGCAACCCATTCTACTAAGCGTCTTCTTTATAACAAAAAAAGGTAATCCCTCAATTTTATCGGAAAGTTTTTGAAAATCATCAACAGATAGTTTGGCAAAAGCCGGAGAAACGAAATTAAGAACACAACCCTTAGCGGAAGGAGTAACAGATAACTTATAACTAGCACTACCACAAAACTCTATCAAGGTATCAAGAATAAAACTAAGCTTTTCCCTGTCCGCCTCCGTCACATAAGAAATACCAGTCTTTATATTATATTTATCCTCCAAAAATTTTCCTATTTCAATTTCTTCTAAATTTAAATTTCTGAGTTTTAAAAATGACTCATAAATTGCCTGCAATTCTTCTGTCTCCTCTTTCAAATCATCAAGAACGTTTTCTTCGATCAACCCGCGGAGAGCTATAACGAATTGCTGAATTCCTCTTACTTTATGATCAATGGTTGAAAGCAACTCTACTGTGACAATTTTATGAAACTTTTTCATTTCCTTATATCCCATCTTAATAATTATTATACGAAAAAAACTCAACAAGTCAATAGTCCAATTAGGGAAAAACCTAATATTATTTTATTTTTTTTCTAATTTCCTTAGCTTCGACGAAAAGTCGCTCAATTTTCTTTCTGTAATTCTCACTCAAATCCACATCCCTTCTTTTCATAACTTTAGCTGCTGTCTCTATTGCTTTATCCAATTTGTATTCTTCAATGCCGTCTCCCCACCAGCTAAAAGGAGGCACGTACTTTGGAGGATAACCCCTGCCAAACAAATTACAAAAAGGTTCAACAATGGTACCCGTATTGAAAGTAGTGTTGATAGCAGCTTTCGAGTGATCTCCAATTATCGCCCCAAGAAACTGCATACCGGTTTCGTAACGCTTTCCCTCTAAGACCACATTTACTTTACCGTAATTGTTTTTCAAATCTGAGTTAGTTGTTCCCGCTCCTAAGTTTACCCACTCACCAATAAAAGCATGCCCTAGAAAACCTACATGCTGCTTATTTGAATACCCCTGAAAAATACTTTCCTCGATTTCGCCCGATAACTTAACAACTTCACCAATTGCTACAATATCCAAAAGACTCCCGGGTTTGACTTTTGATTTTCTGCCTATAAAGGCAGGACCTATAATACAAGAATGGCTTTCAATAACAACATTGTCATCAATCCAGATAGGGGCATCTTCCGCATTCAAGACGACACCCTCCTCAAGTTTCACCCCTCTCCCTACATAAACATTTTTTTTATTTCTTATATGAACAAAATTCTCAACGGGACTCAACAATTCACCTAAAGCAGGATCATCTTTTAAATCCGCATTCAATCTATCCGATAAATCTTTTATAACTTCCCAGATAAAATTATAAAGCGGTATTTCCTTACTAACCACATCAAAACCATCAAAATTCTCCCCCTCAATAATTTTGCTACCCCTGTAACCAAGAATCTCACCATCTCCATTAACAACACATGCATCTCTTTTTAAATTCTCGAAAAAACTAAAGTCTTTCAGCCTTGCATTTAAGAAAAGTGTATCGTTTTCTACTTTAAATTTATCACCGTAAAGTTCTCTTGTGGAATAAGTTAAAGGTTTAATTTTGAATTGCAGGAACGCTCTTTCTTTTTGTGTCCACTTACCTGTTCTGATCTCATCGATTGTACGCATTCTTGTAATAGGGTGAAAATTTCTGACTTTTTCGTCCTCAAATAAAACAATATTCATAACATTATATTACTAGAATAGAGAAATAAGTCAAGAGTATTTACGGGGAGAAATCGGTTGTAATACCCATTCTCCCATTATAATATATTTCTCCGTTACTAAGTTTATGAATATTCGTATTTGCCACCAAATGAACTGTCTCGGTAAAATCAAACGTAATAGAAGATGTTAAATCGTAGAAAAATCCCGGAGGATAAAGATCGTTTATTCTATACGAATTAACGTTACCGTCAGGATAATGATTGTAACCCATCGTCGTTTGAATCAATCCGCTTTTTCCCCCACCAGAAAGCCTGTATCCTAATCCAAGAATGGGTGAAAAAAGCGTATCTTCTCCGAACGTAAAAAGTCCTTCAAGTTTTATTTCAAAGCCGCTTTGATTCCAAAAGCTCAAATAACCTCCAAATATATCCTCTTCTGTGCTCCACTGCTGCGTTAAACCAACCTCTTTATATCCACGGGCATTATTCTCCCAACCTAAATTAATCTTCCCATAGTTACGGTCTTGTACTCCCCAAAAATCCTCCCCACTATTATATTTGAAATTCACCCTTAAAAAGGCTCTATTTTTACTTTTTTTAGGAAATTTAACGCTCAGCAAACCATCGCTCTTGGACATCAATTCCGGACTATATGTTGAATTTAGATATCCATTAAGCAAAATCATTCGTTCCAAACGTACGGAAATATTAGTCGAATATTCTCTTGAATCCCTCTCTTCTCCAGTATATACAATACGCTGAATGTAATTACCGTATGGGTTCGCATAATAAGTATTACTAATCGAATCATAAGAATAATTCCCCTCTCCCTGTCTTACATCCTGATAGTATTTATCCCAGATACCTGCTCTTTTCCTGGAAACATTAAACTTACTTCTGAGGTAAAAAAAATCTAAGATTAAATTCATATCTAAAGTTCCGTTTGCAATTCTTTCTAATTGTCCCGAACTCAAATTTCTTCTATATACCTGAGACGCAACGAGAGATGCAATTTTATACTTAAAATTGGTTCTTGCCATATATACCTTCGCCGTATCTCCCAGATTTCCACCCTCTAAACCGTACAAAACAGATAGATACGAACTGCCTGCAGAGTATTCTTTTCTATAATCTTCACCTTTATTCAAATTTCTATAAAAAATTTCATAATTATTAATTCTTAATCCTCCTTTTAAATCCTGCCGATAGTCTCTTATGTTTTCCCAATTAAAATAAAACGGCTGGAAATTTAGATTTATTCTATCTTTCCGAAGGGTATCAGCCTTTCCATAGAAATAGGAACATTCTACTTTTGAATTTGGAATTAGCTTTACACCACCTTCAAAAAAATCAGAAGGGAGACTGCCCATTTCCCAGGTCTTCAATAAATCTTTTTCCCCTTCCCATTCTCTAACAACAAAATCCGGAGTCCTCTTAGAATAATTAACAGATAAACTCAAAAAATTACACGGATTAAATTCAGACTTAACATTTGCATTTAAACCATCTCTTTTCTCCCCTCCGGGAGGAATTCTTATCCTTCTCGCTTTTAATCTCCCTGACACAACAAAATTTTCTAATTCTTTATTTAATCCAAAAGAAAAAAGATTATCTTCTTCTCCAAGAGGAACTTTCCTTTTAGCCGAATATGGACCATTACCTGTCCATAAAAAGTAATGTAATGAATCGACATATTCATATTCTCCGTTTCCTTCTCCAACCCACTGGAAATAAACCTCATAGGAACCGTTTTCATAGCCTTTATAAACAAAAATAGAATCCTGAAGTTCATAATCACCTTCTCCTTCACCCACATTCACTGCAGCATACCGGTATCCAAAACCGGAATCAGGATAGGATTCAATTAAAATTTTTTCCGAAAAATCTTCCTCTCTTGTAAAAGAAAAAGAGTAATCACTGCTCTTTAAAGAAGTTTTATAAAAAATATTGCTCTCTCCGTAAACACTATATTGAAAAAGAACAAGAACTACTGATTCGTTACCAAGAAAAACAGAGGGACTGAACGTTAACGAATTTTCAGAGTAACTTATTATATAATCTTTATCTATCCCCTCTTTTAACAGTCTACCATCAAGCCAAACCTGTTCGGACCCTCTTACAACAGATATTCCGCTTATTTCTTCTTCAGCATTAATTTTATAAGGACCTTGCTTGTTTTCAAGTGTTTTAAATGTGGCTTTTCCGTATTTAGCCTTGGAAACCCCGACTACTCCGGACAGATTTTCCCAGGTGGAGGATAATCCAAGCAATCTTTTATCTACTTCTTCCTCCATAGTAACAATATCTCCCACCCTGAAAGACATATTATCGGAAACAGCCTCAATAAATATTTCGTCTATTTCACGCAAATTTTGTGAAACCACAGCACCCTTAGGAATATTCTCATCAGAAAGAACACCGGAAACATCAAAGTGACCGGCCTGTCCCCCTATTTTCATCCATAAACTCTGGCTTATATCTGTTCCTCTTGATCTTACATCAATAAACAAACCCTTGTTTCCATTTATAATAAGTTTACCAACATCTTGTTGTTGAATATCACCGATAGTCTCTGCAGGTAAAGACGTACGCGTTCCCTTTCCCCATCTTGAATAGGTTTCACTCAACGAAAAATCTAGATGCGAAAATTTGAATTTTAAAGGCAGCGAACACTTTTCTTTAATTTTTAAACTGCCCCTTCGATAATCTATTATGTACGCCGAATCTCTTAACAAAAGCTCCTCTTTGCACCATAAGCTATCGGAATCGACAATAACAAAGGAATAACCCAGATTAATTCCCGATGTATCCGGTGAATCAATTATTAATATTTCAGATGATATGGAAAATAACAATAATATCAAATTAACATCCAACTATTTCAATGAAGTGAACCATAGATAATATTAGCTAATTTATCCCCAATTCCCGAAACTTGACGAATTTCTTCTTTAGACGCTGCAAGTATCCTATCTTTTGAACCGAAATGTTGTATTAAAGTAATCTTACGCTTATAACCTATACCCACAATTTCATCCAATTCCGAAAGAGAAAGCTTTTTTCTTCTAAGTTTTTTATGATAATTAAGAGCAAACGAATGCGCTTCATTACGTATATTGATCAACAGCCTTAAAGCATTCGATCTTAACGGCAAAGAAATAATTTCTCCACTCGGTAAATATATTTCTTCCGCTCTTTTTGCAAGAGCTACCACAGGAATTTTCAAGGACGTAATTTTTTCCATTGCTTTAATAGCCGCGTTCAATTGTGCTTTCCCCCCATCGATCAAAATCAAATCAGGTATATCTCCCTCGACAATCAATCTTTTGATTCTTCTGGCTATGATTTCTCCAATCATTGCCGGATCGTTTATACCCTTAACGTTTTTTATCTTAAAACGTCTGTATTTTTCTTTAACGGGAAATCCATTTATAAAAACCACACACGAACCTACTGAATCGGAACCACCAATATTAGAAATATCAAACCCTTCTATTTTTATTGGAATTTTTTCAAGAAAAAGGACATTTTGAAGTTCAACAAGAGAGCTTTTTAGTCCTCTCGCGGGATGCGAAAGCTCTCTTCCCAGTTCAAGTTTTGCATTCTTAATCGCCATTTCTTTCAATCTTTTCAAGTCTCCTCTTTTAGGTATTTTAATTTTAGAAGGAAAAAGCTGCTCTAATAAGCCCTTATCCTCTATTTCAAGTGGAATTAAAATTTCTTTCGGTATATACGAAATTTTAAGATACTTCCAGAGGAGAAAACGCTGAATATACTCTCCTTGCGGTACATCTTCATTCGAACGAAGTATATACCTCTCTGTATTAATTATCTTTCCCTCTCTTATCTGAAAAACAAAAATGCAAGCCATCCCGGCCTTACTACTAATACCAATTACATCTCTTGACTTCCTGTCTTTGAGTACCATTCTCTGCTTCTTCGTTAAATCTCTGAGACTCATAAGCTGGTTCCTGTAAACGGCAGCCATTTCAAAATTTAATTTCCCGGCAGACTGTTTCATTTTCTCATGGATAATTTTTTCCAGTTTTTTTGTTTTTCCCTGCAAAAAATCTATAACTTCTCCTACTAGTTCTCTGTACTCATCTTTTCCTATTCTACCTGTACATGGGCCAATACATCTATTGATATAGTATTGAAGGCAAACTTTATCCGGCAGGTGCTTCCTTCTACACGTTCTGACTGGAAACACCGTTATAACTGTTTTTAGTGCCTTTTTAACAGCTTTTACATCCGCATACGGCCCGAAATAAAGAGAACCGTCATCTTCGATCTTTCGTGAATAAAAAATTGTCGGATATTCATCTTTTATTGTTATTTTTATATACGGATATCTTTTATCGTCTTTTAATCTTACGTTATATTTAGGCTGGTGTTCTTTTATCTCATTTTCTTCCAAAATCAAAGCTTCAAGCTCATTTGAAGTAGCCGTATAATCCAAAAATTTTGCTTTCTGTATTATTCTCTTTTCCTTTATAGAACTTTTTCCTGTAAAATAACTTTTGATTCTCTTCTTTAAATTTTTAGCTTTACCGATATAGAGTATTCCTTCTTCATCTCTAAAATGATAAACCCCCGGAAGCTCAGGTATATTTTTTAGTGAAATATCTATCATAAATTATAAATTAAGATTATTTCTTATCATCCGCAAGGTTTAACGGATATTTAACCACAAGATTACACAGACTAACACAAGATTATTATTTTTTTTATAAAAACGCATCCCGCACAACTAAACTTTTTAACACTTATGATATTTATATATTGTAGCTTTTTGTTTTGACTCAGGATTCACGACTCAAGACTCTTGACTACTTATATTGTGCGGTTGACAAACAAAAAAGAATAACTATTTTTAACAATCGAAAGCTCAAAATCAGAAAAAAAGGGGGAGTAGGTAATATTATGGAAATAACTATCACTTCAAATTATGATGAAATGAGCAAAGTATCCGCTCAACTAATTGCCCAGGAAATTCAGAGAAAGCATGATATAGTATTAGGTCTGGCAACCGGAGATACACCTGTTGGCACCTACAAAGAGCTCGTTAAAATACACAAAGAAGAAGGATTGGACTTTTCTAAAGTAAAATCTTTCAATTTAGATGAGTATCTTGGACTCGCGCCATTACATAAAAACAGTTATAATTATTTTATGTGGGAAAATCTTTTTAAGCATATTAATATAAATCCGGAAAATGTTTATATACCTCAGGGGAACATAAAAGATCCCGAACAATTTTGTATATGGTATGAAGAACAGATTAAAAAAGTTGGGGGCATAGATCTTCAGGTTCTTGGCATCGGTAGAGACGGCCATATTGGTTTTAATGAGCCAGGTTCTTCCTTTGCAAGCCGTACGCGTATAAAGGCGTTATATAAACAAACAATAGAAGACAATGCCCGTTTCTTCGATAAAATGGAAGATGTGCCACGTTTTGCTATTACCATAGGCATAGGAACCATTATGGAAGCTGAAAAAATACTTCTTATAGCAAACGGAAAAAATAAAGCGGATGTCTGCGCTAAATTCATCGAAGGACCTGTCACAAGTCAGATAACGGCTAGTGCTTTACAGCTACATAGTTACGTAAACGTTGTTCTGGATAAGGATGCCGCTTCAAAACTTAAAAGAACCGAGTATTATAACTGGGTTCGGGATAATAAACATTTAATACAGAAGGAAATTGGACGATAATTTAACGTAATTATAAGTATATAAATAGCTAATTAACAAGAAGATAAATCGCTTGAAAAATAACTTGCCAAAATAAAAATATGTTTTATCATTAAAAAAATGAATTTAATAATTTTACTTTTAGTTGCAGTTGATTATATGCCCTTCCAGTCGTCGTGGGACTTTTATAGCGATAACAGGATTTCTTCTTCAGCCTGCGGCAGGGGTTATACCGGAGTTGCAAGTACAGGTGATTTATCCAGCGTGTTTATAAATCCTGCTTCCTTATCTTTAGAGAATAAACGGCAGTATTATTTTGAATACACGTATAAAAATAACGTCGAATGGTATATGAATAGAAAGCTTCAAGAGTTGCACCCGAATTTTTCCGCAGGTCATGCTTTTTTGATAAATGATTTTCTTCAAATTGGAATGACTTACAGGACAGAAAAAAGTTTTTCCGAAGATACAGAATATACTATTCTTTATATACCTTTTGCAGAAATTTATGTTACGGATGATATACCTTATGGATGGGCCGACCCGGAGTGGGATATTAATGATAGCCTTTCTATCGATAGCTTTCATATAGATACTGTTCATCGCAATACTGATTTGAAAATCAGTTCGTTTTCCATACCAATTGCCATTAATTTTAAAAATATAATAAGAATCGGCGTAGATATTAATTATACAACTTTCTATTCAAAATCAGGATACATAGAAGTCGGTAAAAACGTTTCGGGTATACCAATAAAATTCAGTAAAATCATACCAAAACTCGGTTTTATATATTCACCCTTGGAAAACTTATCTTTTGGTCTGACCTATACACCCAAAATAAGCGAAAGTATTACTTTACAACCTACTTCTTATTATTCTTATACCTACGACCCAAATATATTCCCTACAAAAATAGGGATTGGAATTAACTATAAGTTTAACTCATTCCCTTTATCCCTGTCACTCGATTACATACGATCTCATAATTCGATGGAGGAAAATCTGATTAATAGAAATGATATTCATCTTGGACTGGAGTATGTTATAGGGAAAAATTTTAAAGTAAGAACAGGATTCTTTACTCAAATAGACTACAGAGACAGTGAAAGCCAGGAATATTACCAGGAAAACTTCGGGATTGGCAGTTATAACCAGATATTTACCACTCTTGGACTTTCCTATAAAATAAGTTCTTTAGAATTAAATTTATCTTTAATGGACAGCCACCTATTGTCTAACGGACATATCGAACAAACTTATGTAAACACCGGAATCACTTATGGTTTTTAAAAAAGAACATCTCAATATATAAAAATGAATCTGATTATTTTATTTCTAACTTCACAATACGTTGTTACTTATACTGACATCGCGCCTTTCTGGGATTTTTATTCCAACAACTGCATTAGCTCCGAAGCCTGCGGCAGAGGATATACCGGAATAGCAAGTACAGGTGATTTATCCAGCGTTCTTATAAATCCAGCTTCTTTATCCTTAGAAAATAAAACCAACTATTATTCTGAATATATTTTTAAAAATACCGTCGGATGGTATTATGATACAGATGATGAAGACATTTACTCTCTCTATTTCTACCCCTATCTTTATGATTCTTTAGATATCAATCAGGAAGTAGATTCTCCTGATGCATATCTTCAAGAATTACATCCCAATTTTTTTACAGGGCATGCCTTCTCAATAAATGATTTCATTCAGATTGGAGCAACTTACAGGGTAGAGAATAGTTACGCGGCAGTTAATGATAACACTTACCATAATTCTAATTTCAAAAGTAGTTCTTTCTCCGTGCCTATTGTCTTTAACTATAGAAACTTATTAAGGGTAGGAATCGACATTATTTATTCAAGTTTTTATATAGAACAGAGTTATGAGCATTTGGATTTCGATAAAATAAGAGCAAAATTTGGCGCTATCTATTCGCCTGTCGAAAATCTTTCGCTTGGCTTAACTTATTTGCCGGGAACAAGGGAAACGATAACCACTGTTCATGGTAGTGGTACAATTGTTTACGGACCCATAGTCCTCCCCTTAGAAATAGGCGCAGGAATATGTTTCAAGTTAAATTCTATTCCTCTTTATTTTTCTGTCGATTACAATTACTCTAATACTTCCGAAGCCGAAGATTTTGTAGATAGGCATGACATTCACTTCGGACTGGAATATGATATAACCGACAATCTTAAATTAAGAACCGGAGCATTCACTCAAATAGATTACAGAACCAGTGAAAGCCAGGAGGACTCCGAAATGAGTAATTTCACTCAGATATTTAATACATTTGGACTTTCCTACAAGATAAGTTCTTTAAGATTAAATCTGTCCTTAATGGATAGTCATCTGTTTTCCAGTGGATCCATAAAACAAACTTACGTAAATACTGGAATAAGTTACGGTTTTTAAAAACAACTTTTTTCAGCCACTAAGTCACCAAGGCACAAAGAAAAAGCTGTGGGTTGGGTTTTAAACAATAAAAATTCTCTGTGTGCTCTGTGTTTTTTTTGTTTTCTCTGTGCTCTCTGTGGTAAAAAAGGTGTTGTGGGTGGGGTCTCCCTTGACAAAAGCTTTTATTTAAAGTATTAATATTGGCATAATACTGGTATATTAATGAATATGCGAATAGGTTTTGGATACGATTTACACCGGTTGGCAGAAAATCGGGAACTCATAATAGGAGGAGTCAAAATAGAAAGCCCCCTGGGTCTTCTGGGACATTCAGACGCGGACGTACTGTTACATTCAATTATAGACTCGCTTCTTGGCGCCTTTGCTCTGAATGACATTGGTACGTACTTTCCCGATACAGACGGCACCTACAAAGATGTCTCAAGTTTATTCCTACTTAAGCAAACGATGAAAATAATTCCCGGTAAAATTATCAATATCGACGCGACGATAGTAGCCCAGTCGCCAAAAATGGCTCCTTATATTTCTTCTATGCGGAAAAATATTGCCCAAGCTATTGGTGTTGATATTTCCAACGTTTCAATAAAAGCAACTACAAATGAAGGCCTTGGCAACATTGGTAAAAATGAAGCTATTGCCTGTTATTGCGTTTCTCTATGTGAGGAGGTAAGTAGATGAATTTTCTTTTTTTGATGTTATCACTCACTCCGGTCAAAGAATTCAAGTATGCGAAAGGCCTTTTCAATGACGGGCTTTATGATCTCGCGGAAGGAGAACTTGTAGATTTTATGAACAACTATCCCAACAGCATATATGCTCCGGAAGCCTCCGTTCTTTTAGTTAAAGCATTAAACCAGCAGGGAAGTTTCGAAAAAGCAATTGTAAAAAGCAAAGAGTTTGTTTTTAAATATCCTTCAAAAAAGGAAGATTTACTTGTTGAGTGGGCAAAAACGGAGATAAAACTAAATAATTTTGATTCGGCAATAGAAGTAATAACCCGTATTACAGATAAAAATATAAGAGAATTATATCTGGGAGAAGCGTACTACGCAAAAGGAGAACCGAAACAAGCCTTAAACCATTATTCTAAGTCCAATCTCCCTTACAGTAAATTGAGTATAGGATGGGCTTATATGGCTTTAAAAGATTATAATAAAGCTGCATTCGTTTTTTCAAAACTTAAAGGTGAGTTCGAAGAAGAAGGGGATTTTCTCTACGCAAAAACACTTTTTCTCTCGACTAGTAAAAATTCGGACAAAGCTTTTATTTCATATCTTAAAAAATATCCCGAAGGCAAATATTTATCCAGAGCATATTCATACCTTTCCGATATCAAAGAAAACGAAGGAAATACAGAAGAAGCAATCCGTTACCTACAAAAGCTTGCGGTTGCCGATCCTTCGCTTTCCGGTTTTTCTAATTACAGAATAGGTTTAATAGAACATGAAAGAGGCAATTATAATAAAGCCATAAAATACTTTGACAATGTATCGGGAAGTGACCCCTATTTTCTGGACGCCATGTACTGGAAATCACTCTCTTTAAATGAGGAAGGAAAAATCGAAGAGGCACTCGTAAACTTACACCTTGTAAGTAAAAATAGCTCCGTTCTAAGGAATGAAGCTATCTTTGAGATAGCGCGGATATATAAAAATCGCGGCGATTACAAAAAGGCTATGGAATATTTGAACAACATCGTGGGGGATTTATGGGATGAGTCACGTATTGAGATCGGCAATATTTTATTAAAACAGGGAAAGACCAATGAAGCATATTCAAAGTTTACGGAAGTAGTTGAAAAAGATAAAGGAAGTGTTAGTCTTGCCCTTTTTCAAGCCGCCCTAACAAAGAAAAAACTAAATGAGTTTGAAAACGCTTTAAGCCTTTTAGAAGCATACGAACAGAAATTTCCGGATGGCAGTGAGATAGATAAAGCACATATGTTAAAAGGCGATATTTATCAAAGCACAAAAGAATACAGGAAAGCTCTAGAAGAATATGACAAAATCAATTTAGAAGAATCCCCCGATTTAACCCCGTATGTACTGGAAGCAAAAGGATGGGCGTGGATGGGGCTCAAAAGATACGATATGGCTTTCCATAATCTCGAAGAATTATCGGAGAGTTTCCCTGATTTTTGCAGCAGAGCAGAAATATATCTCCAGCTTGGAAACGCGGCTAACGCAATGGGTGATTTAAGATCCGCGGAGCGCGCTTACCGACAAGTAAAGGGAGAACGAAAACCGGAAGCCCTATTCAATCTCGGAAAGATGTTACTTGAAAATAAAGAATACAACAAAGCAATCGAAGAATTTGTAAACATAAAAAAGAATTTTTCCCTCTCGGAATACAGCCAAATAAGTTCTTATTATATCGCTCTTACCTTAAGAAAGAAAAATGATCTAAGAGCTTCCAACGAACAATTATATTCAATGATTTCTAAAGTCTATGATGCTGAAATTTTAGTAGAATCTTTCTTACTTCTTGGCGATAATTATTTTGACCAGGCAAAATATGATTCCTCATTTAAATACTACACAAAAGCATTCGATATGACAAGAGAAAAACTTTCCGGCGCAAACGCTTCTTCGCTAACGCTTTCAGGAATACGAGGTATCCTACTATCTGTGAATAAGTTATCAGGAAGTTCCGAAATGGAAAAGGAAGCGAGAGATTTACTGAGAAAATTGAGAGGAAGTGGCCTGGAAGGAAAAGTCAATAGCCTTGTTGGCAATATTCTATTTAATTCAGGAAAATACAACGAATCGATAACGTATCTTGAATGTTCCGATGAACCCGACAGTTATTATAAAGCGGGACTCGCTTTTCTTAAAATGGGAAGAAAGGAACAAGCAATTCAATTTTTAAGCAAAGCGGCAAAATCAAATGAATTCAAAGATAAAGCTTATATGGAACTCGGCAGGATTGAATATAATACTGGAAACATAGCCGGGGCGAAAAAATATCTGGTTAAATCTTCGCTATCCGAAGCATCTCTTCTGTACGCATTGTGCTTAAAAAGAGAAGGAAAAGAAAAGGAAGCTACGGAAAAATTGTTAAAATTGAAAGGTAAAGCTGACGGTCTTGCCTACATTGAACTCGCCAAAATACTGATCAATCGCAAAGATTTCGCTTCCGCTTTGAAAAATCTCGAAGAAGCGATGAATTTTGAACGCTCGGAAGCTGAGGCTTATTATCTCAAGGGTAAAATATTGTTAGATACAGGAAAAGAGGAAGAAGCTTTAAAAACACTTCTAAAGGTTAGATACTTACATCCTGAAAGTGAGTGGGTATCCGCATCTCTCTATCTTTTATCTGAAATAATGATTAAAAAAGGCGAAAAAGAAAGAGCTTTAAATTATCTAAAAGAAATTGTTGAGAGATCCGAAGAACCCTGGCTTAAAAAAGCAAAAAGCAAAATTTCCGAGCTAAATAAATGAGAAAGAGTTTTGTTATTTACTCAATTTTAATTTTTCTCGTATCCAATTTAAACGCGGACATTCTGGATATCCCCGAAGTAAAAGTATACGGAGAAAGAAAA
>CAZRYJ010000027.1:0-20420 GCA_964604245.1 uncultured bacterium
TGTTGGTAAGCAATACTGATGAAATTGACGAAGGAGATAATCTTAGAGTTGATTTCGAGAAGGGGCAAATAAAGGACGAAACTAAAGGAAAGATTTTAACCTTTTCCCCTCTTTCTCCTTTTATGAGTAAGTTGATTGAAGATGGCGGTATAGAGGAACACGTTAAGAAATATGGTAATTTTAAAGTAGAGTAATTTAAAGGATAGACGAAAGTGATCCAATTTGAAAAACTTGTTTTGCCCGGAAAGGGAGAAAAAATAGAAGTTAGAGAAAATGAATGGAATGTTCCTGCTAATCCGATAATACCTTTTATTGAAGGTGACGGTATTGGTCCTGATATAATGAATGCTTCTATGACTGTATGGGATGAAGCGGTTAAATTTGCGTATAAAGAAAAAAGAAAAATAGAATGGTTCGAGATATTTGCAGGCGAAAAAGCGATAGAGAAATATGGGGAGCCATTACCGGAAGATACCTTAAAAGCCATTAGAAACTTTAATATAGCAATAAAAGGACCTCTGACTACTCCTGTTGGAGGTGGATACAGAAGCCTGAATGTCTCTCTTAGACGGTTGTTAAACCTGTACGCATGCGTGAGACCTGTGAAGTATTATCAAGGTGTTCCATCACCTCTAAAGAATCCGGAGAAAATGGATATAATCATTTTCAGAGAAAATACCGAAGATGTATATTCGGGTATTGAATGGGAAGAAGGATCCATAGAAGCTAAGAAAGTAATTGATTTTCTTAATAATGAGATGGGGGTAAAACTTGAATATGACGCAGGAATAGGAGTCAAACCTATAAGTAAATCCAAGACAAGAAGATTGGTTAGAAAGGCAGTCCAATACGCTATAGATAATAATAAAAGCAGTGTCACAATCGTTCACAAAGGGAACATTATGAAGTTTACCGAGGGTGCTTTTAAGAAATGGGGTTACGAGCTGGCAACCGAAGAGTTCAGAGAACATATTATTACTGAAGATGAACTCTATGACCAGGTTAAGGCAGAAGACGGCGTAACTCCTATGACGAAGGAAGGCGCGTTCAAGTCACTGCGCGCGGGAAGACCTGCCGGAAACTCCGGAGGTAGGATAGTTGTAAAAGACCGGATAGCGGATCAAATGTTTATGCAGCTTCTTACCCGACCTGACGAGTATGAAGTTCTTGCTCTACCGAATCTAAATGGGGATTATCTTTCTGATGCTGCTGCCGGACAAATTGGCGGACTTGGTATTGCTCCCGGAGCCAATATAGGTGATAACGTAGCACTTTTCGAGCCTACTCATGGTTCTGCTCCTAAATACCGAGGGCTCGATAAAGTTAATCCTTCTTCGCTGATTCTTTCCGGAGTTATGATGTTTGTGTATATCGGTTGGACTGAAGTGGCAGACTTAATAAAAAAAGGTCTTGAAAAGGTTTTTTTAGATAAAAAAGTTACTTATGATCTTGCAAGACAGATGGAAGGAGTAAAACCGATAAAAACTTCCCAGTTCGCTCAAGCGATTGTCGAGAGAATGTCATAACATTGCGTCGGAGCCGCTAAAATGGGAATAAAAAAAACAAAAGATTACCACAGAGAACACAGAGGAATTAAGTGTGGTATACAAAAACACAGAAAGCACAGAGAAAAAAGATTTATTGTTTAAAAATAAAAAATATTTGGGTAGGTTGGGTAATCTCGTGTTAATCTGTGAAATCTTGTGGTTTCTTTCGTATGTGGTATTTTTGAAATAATATAAGGAGGGAAATTTGCTGCTTTTAATATTAGTTTCATACGTTAATCTTTCAATTGCTACTTCTGAGAGATCCCGTGCGCTTTATTCAAATCCTGCAGGTTTATCTATCCATTCTTATCCGGAAATTTCCGTAAGAACTGAAGATTACTGGGTTTCAATGAATATACCTTTTCTGGGATTTGCGGGGGGTGTCCGCTTCAAGAGCGACTCTATGGAATTTATGACCGGGGTAAGCCCATTACATTATAAAGATAAATTTTCTCTTGGTTATATGTATTCCTCATGGGATGATAAATATACTCTGGGCGCTATGCTGCGTCCTCATAAATGGACTTCTATGGGTTTTACTACAATCATCCCAAGTAGTGAAGGGTATGATTTTAACTTTGGTATTTCGATTATTCCAGGTTGGGATAGGTTAGTGTTGACTTCGGATTTTTTTATTGATAGAGGTTCAGATGGAACAAGATACTTAATTCAAAGCTTAAACGGAGTATTAGAGATCGTAGAAGGTATAAAGTTAAATATTGCGTTTATGCCTCTTAATAATGACTTTAGAAACGGAAAAATCTATGGAGGAATAGAATTTTCGCTCGGTAATTTACTTTTTGGCGGATACCGCGGTGATGGAGATATTGAGGGAATAATTACGGCTTCTGTTGTGCCGTATCCTTCTTTATTTAAAGGTAAGAATCGCGCTGTTGTTGTTGAAATCGAAGGGAAATATCCTGAAGTTCCCGATGTAAAAGGTTTTTTTGGAAAAGAACATTCCTTTTATAATCTTTTGAATCTTCTTGATTTTATAAAGAAGAGCAAAAAGATCGATAGTGTGATTGTATATATAAAAAATAACTCTTTAGGACTTGCTCAAACTGAGGAGGTTAGAAAACAACTTTTGGAGATTGCAAAGGAAAGATTTCTCGTTGTGCATTCCGACTACCTTGGTTTTAAGGATTTATACTTAGCTTCTGCTGCAGATCTTATCTCGGTTTCTCCTCCGGGTATGATTTGTTTCCCGGGACTTTATCTTTCTAAAATCTACATAAAAGGCACTTTGGAAAAGCTGGGTATAGAAGCCGAAGTTGGAAATGTCGGTAAATATAAGACTGCTGTAGAGATGTTTACCAGAGAAAAGATGAGTCAGTACGATAGAGAACAGATAGAAAAGTTTCTTGATGATCTTATAGATGTTGTTGTTGGAGAAATTGCAGATTCAAGAGGTATAGACGGTAGCAAAATAAAAAGTCTTGTAGATTCTTTAGGTTGCTTTACCCCTTTTGAGGCAGTAAAAGAAGGATTAATAGACACTATAGCTTATTTTGATGAGGTTAAAGTGCTTGCCGGAGTTAGGGGTGAGGGTAAAATCTGGAGAGGAAAGAGTGTTCCCAGAGAGTTTTTATTAAGTGATCCACCAAAAATAGCAGTTTTAGCTCTTGAGGGTTCAATGATTGTGGGAGAGAGTTCTAGTTCACCTTTTGATATTCCTCTTTTTGGCGGTTCGACAATAGGTTCCGAATCGGTGGTAAGGGAACTCAGAAGATTAAGAAAGGATAAGTCTGTAAAAGCAGTTGTTATAAGGATTAATTCAGGAGGAGGAAGTGCTATTGCTTCTGATTTGATATATAGAGAGGTTTTAAGATTAAAAGATAAGAAACCTGTTGTGATATCTATGGGAAGTATGGCAGCATCGGGAGGATATTATATCTCCGCTCCTGCCAATAAGATATTGGCGGATAGAACAACCCTTACTGGTTCTATCGGAGTTTGGGGCTCAAAATTCGTTACGGAGGGTTTATATAATAAACTTGGGATTACACATGATATCGTAAAATGGGGAAAACATGCTGATGCTTTTGGAGGGCATCGTCCTTTCTCACATTATGAGAAAAAAATGTTTGATAAAATGTTGAAGCATATATATGACCAATTCCTGGAAGCAGTTGCCGCTCCCCGAGGGTTAACAGTTGAAAAAGTGGATTCTTTAGGCATGGGCAGAATCTGGAGTGGCCTTTCCGCAAAAGAGATTTCTCTTGTGGATGAATATGGAGGTCTTCTTGATGCAATAAAAGTTGCAGGAGATGAGGCGGGTGTTCAAAATTATAAAGTCGTTCTTTTGCCTAAACCGCTGAAATTTCTTGAAAGATTACTGGGAGTACAAGAGAATGCTTATCTGCCCATATTGAAATTAATACAAGAGCCGTACCTTTATTTTGAACCCGCAAGGCTTGATTTTGGAAAATAGATATTTGGTAAAAGATAAAAAAATAATATTAGCCACAGATTTGCACAGATACTCACGGATTCCCCAATCCCCACCATCGTATATTTTTATAAAAACAACAAGATATTTTTTTAAATCTTTCTTCATCTATTTTCATCCGTGTTTAATCCGTGGTTGATTTAGCTGTTGTGGGTTGGGTTTAAAGCGAATGGCGGATAGTTTATAGCGTAATATCTTTGTGGAAAATTAAAAAAATAAAATTCCGACCTTTACTTTTTTGATTTTTTCTGTAATTTTCTAATATATTATTCTTTTTATAGCTTGGTTAAAGGAAATATAAATTGTTATGGAAGATAGTAAAAAAACAAAAGAACAATTAATAGAAGAGTTAAAAAAGTTACGTAAAAAAATTACCAAACTTGAAGAGTCTCAAAGGGAAAGCAAAGAAAGAGAGAAAGAGTTACTGCGCGACCGTGCACTCTTCCAAAGTTTTATGGATCATATACCGATCTCGGTGTATTTCAAGGATAAAGAAGGACGATTTCTTCGAGTAAGTGAATACTTTCTAAAGCAGAGGGGTGCTCCTCCATTGGATTCTGTAGAGAAATTAATAGGGAAGACCGATTTCGACCTTTTTTCGAAAGAACATGCTAAATCAGCTTGTGAGGATGAGTTACTAATAATGAAAACAGGGAAACCTATTATAGACAGGGAAGAAACGGTGATTGTAGACGGTGAAGAAGTATACTTGTTGACCTCTAAAGCTCCTTTGACCGACGATAGGGGGCATACTATAGGAATTATTGGTATAACTCGAGATATGACCGAACAAAAAAAACTGGAAAAAGCATTGCTTTATCACAAGTTACTACTTGAAAGTTTACTTAACACTATACCTGATCATATTTACTTTAAGGACAGAGAAAGCCGTTTTGTCCAGGCAAGTAAGTCAGTAGCAGAACAGTTTAGAGTTAAAAATGTCGATAAGCTGATAGGTAAAACCGACTTTGATCATTTTACAAAGGAATACGCGGAATTAGCTTACCGTGATGAACAGGAAATAATAAAAACCGGCAAACCGGTTTTGAATAAGATTGAAAAAGAAACACATCCCGATGGAAGAATAACCTGGGTTTCCACAACCAAAATTCCACGGTATGACGAAAAAGGAAATATTATTGGTGTTTTAGGTATTTCGAGAGATATTACTGAAAGAAAAAAATTAGAGGAGAAATTACAAAAAAGAGTTGAAGAACTTGGAGCGGAAATCGTTTTTAAAAGTGGGTTGCTAACTTCTTTGCTTGGGAATATACCTGATCATATTTACTTTAAGGACAAAGAAAGTCGTTTTGTGGCTGTGAGTAAAGCTCTTACTGATTGGTTGGGAGCTGCTGATTCAGAGGATATGATAGGAAAAACGGATTTTGATTATTTTACTGAGGAACACGCAAAACCTGCTTATCAGGACGAACAAGAAGTAATGAAAAGCGGTAAACCAATCGAAGGGAAAGTTGAAAAAGAAACATATCCCGACGGAAGAATAACCTGGGTTTCAACAACCAAAATTCCTTGGTATGATAAAGAGGAAAATATAATTGGAACTTTAGGTATTTCAAGAGATATTACTGAAAACAAAAAGAAAGAAGAAGAGTTGATTGAAGCTCGGAAAGCCGCGCAAAAAGCTTCTTATGCGAAGACTACTTTTTTAGCTATAATGAGTCATGAGATTCGTACGCCTCTTAATGCCATAATAGGAATGTGTGAAATTTTAGAAGAAACAATTCTTTCTAAAGAACAGCATGATTATCTTAAGGTATTAAGAGAAGCCGGAGAGACTCTTCTTGCGGTAATCAACGATGTTCTTGACATTTCCAAGATTGAATGCGGAGATGTGCAAATTGAGAAGAGCGAATTTGACCTTGATGGACTCGTTGAAAAAGTCTGCGATATTCTGGCTATTAGAGCGCATAAGAAGGGTGTCGAACTTGTCGATCATATTTTTCCGAATGTTCCCATAAGTTTGATAGGGGATTCTTACCGTTTGCGCCAAATATTGGTAAATCTGATTGGAAATTCGATTAAGTTTACTGATGAGGGAGAAGTTGTGTTAAGTGTTAAACTTGCAAAAGAACAAGGGCTTCAACGTAAAACTAAAAGAGAAAACGAGGTTTGTTTATTGTTTTCTGTAAAAGATACAGGTGTTGGAATACCTAAGGATAAGCGGGATGCCATATTTGAAAGTTTTAAGCAGGCTGATTCTTCCACTACACGAAAATTTGGCGGGACAGGTTTGGGACTAAGTATTTCGAAGCGGCTTGTCGAGTTGATGGGAGGTAAAATGTGGGTTGAAAGCGAAGAGGGAAAAGGAAGCGAATTTTCCTTTACCGTGGAGTTTGGCATACAAAAGGAGAAGAAAACTCGTACTTTTATTGAACCGGAGGAAGTCGATGTAAGGGGTATTTCGACTCTTATCGTGGATGATAATGCCACGAATAGATTGATTTTAAAGGAAATTCTTACAGCGTGGGATGCGGATGTGGTGGAAGCTTCGGGTGGAGAGGAGGCAATTTCCATATATGAAGCTGCGAAAAAAAAAGGTAAATATTTTCAACTCGTTTTGCTGGATCGGCGAATGCCTTCGGTAGACGGTTTTGAAGTAGCTGAGATTATAAGGGAAGATAAAAAAAGCGAAGAGACTACTACTGTAATGATGCTCACTTCAGATTACCGGATTTCAGATTTGACCCGGATAGATAAATTAGGTATAAGTTGTTATCTTATTAAGCCAATTAAGAGAGATGAATTAAAGAACGCAATTCTGACCACTCTTGGTTTGTGGAAGGCTAAGAAAAAGAAGGAAAAAGTCGGTAAAGTCAAAGTAACTGATCTTCCTGCTATGAAAATTTTGCTTGTGGAGGATACGGAAGATAATCGTTTGTTAATAAAGGCTTTTCTGAAGAAATCTTCTGTTGAAATAGATGTGGCTGAGGACGGTAAGGTTGCCTTTGAAAAGTTCAAGAAAAATGTATATGATTTAGTGTTAATGGATATGCAAATGCCGGTTATGGATGGTTATACGGCTACCAGAAAAATAAGAACCTGGGAAAAGAGGGTTGGCGCTGAAGGAACTCCGGTAATTGCACTTACTGCGTTTGCATTAAAAGGTGATGCCGAAAAAAGTCTGGATGCCGGATGCAATACTCATGTTCCGAAGCCTGTAAGAATGGATACGTTGGTTAAAATTTTAAAGGAATTTGCTGATAAGTTGGGTTTATAATTTAGGAGGCATTATGAATAATGAGGAAAAAATTATCGTGAAAGTGGATCCGGAAATAGCCGACCTTATTCCCGGGTTTCTAAACAATAGAGAGAAAGACATAAAGGATATGGAATCGTGCCTCAAGGCTGAAAATTTTGAACAGATCGAACGATTGGGGCACAGTATGAAAGGCTCGGGTGCAGGCTATGGCTTTGACGGTATTACTGAGATTGGAAAATTGATAGAGATAGCAGGAAAGGAAAAAGATGTTGAAGGGGTTAAAAAAGGAATAGAAGACTTGAGAAATTATCTGGATAGAGTTGAAATAGTAAACGAGTAGATTGTTAAATAGTATATTTGATGAATAAGAAGTACGAATTGATTCTTTTTGACCTGGATGGGACATTATTTGATTACAATAGAGCGGAGGAGTACGCATTAAAAAAAAGTATGAATTACTTTGATATTGGCTATAACCCTGGTTTATGTCTTGAAAAATACAGAAGAATAAATAAGGAAGTGTGGGGAGAGTTTGAAAGAGGCGAGACAAACCTGGATGAATTGAAGATGAAAAGATTCAAGGTTTTATTTGATGTTATTGATGTAAAACAAGATATTGAAGCATTCAGTAAAAGTTATCTGGATTTTATCTCCGAAGCTTCCTTTATAATAGAAGGTGCAGAAGAAGTAATTTCGGCTTTATATCGAGAATATAAGCTTGCTGTTGTTACAAACGGGATTTACTCCACACAATATAAAAGATTAAGAGATTCTCCTTTAAAGAATTATTTTGATGTGTTTGTAGCTTCGGAAAGAATAGGGATTGCTAAGCCCGATCCTGATTTTTTCAGATTCGTTTTTAAAGAGTCCGCACATAGTAATAAGCATACTGCTATAATTGTTGGAGATTCTCTCTTAAGTGATATTAAGGGTGGACTCAATTTTGGTATTGATACTTGCTGGTTTAACCCCGGAAAAGTTATAAACGAAGAAGAAATAGAACCAACATATGAAATTGAAGAGCTGGTTCAGATTAAAGATATTATCGCCTCATCCCACAATTTTTAACCACAGAGTTCACAGAGAAAAAAACAATATTTTTTGTTTTTATCAATAATATAATTCTATTTTGTAATAATCGTCGGTAAAATATATCTATCAATTATTTCATTTACAGGGCCATCCGAAGGCCAGAAACCACCGGTCATAACAAAAACTACATTGTACTTTGGAAAAACTGCCACACACTGGCCTCCCACTCCAGGGCGAAAGAAATAATCAACAGATTCATTATTTACTTTAGTAGTTCTTTGAAACCATTGATAACCGTAACTTATTTTCCCCCAATCTTCAATAACAAATGGAATGTCAATGTAACCAATCGAACTTTTTTTAAGCCAATTTGTAGAAATAATCTGTTTATTTTTCCATTGTCCGTTGTTTGAAAATAAATAACCTAATTTAGCAAAATCTCTGGGTCGTATTTCAAGCATTCCCCAAGCGTTAATAACATCTGTATCAATCAATTCCCATTTGTACTTGTTTATATTTAATTTTTCGAATAAATACTTACGAGCAAATTCATCCATCCGTAGTCCGGTAGCTTTCTTGATTATTTCACCGAGTAGAACTAAGTCTCCTCCACTATAATACCATTTTGTCCCGGGTTCAGAGATGCAGGGTTTTGAAAGAATAAATTCTATTAAATCATCAGTGGGTAGTATAATTTTGTACTCTTCGACTGAAATTCCAGGATTTAAAATTTTTGCAAGTAGTTTCACTAAATCATTCGAAGGATCTTTGGGCGCGTCCAATTCATTCCACTTTAATCCTGAGGTACAGGTTAGAAGGTGTTCTATCGTAATTTTCGCTTTCAGGCTATCTCTTAAATCAAGATATTCAGGGAAAAATTTAAATATCGGTTCATCAATCGATTCGATAAAACCTTTGTCTATTGCTATTCCGATTAGAATAGACGTAAATGCTTTTGTGGCAGAGTGGATATTATGGACGGAGTCAATCCCATAATCGACAACTTCGGCATCAAAAGTCGGTGACGTTGGCGACCAATATTTGTATTTATTACCGCTGTAATATTTTTCGAAAATAAGATTTCCATCTTTAACGATCAAAATACTATGTGTTTTATCATATTTTTTATTCTCAATTTTATTAATCAATGAAAAGAGCGAATCAGTTTTGACATCGCTTTCATAAATACTTGCAACTTTCCAGTCGTTTTCGATTTTTTCAGGTATTTTATATTTGAATTCCATAGCTTTTATAATTTGAAGCGCCCCAAACATTGCTAAGATTAGCAATAATTTTCTTAATTTCCTCATATTTTCCCTCCTGACAATATGTAAAACAATATATTCTCTATTACCATCTTTTTTCATAAAAAATTCAATTTAAAAGTTTGCATTATATAAAATATTATATTTAAATTAGTCCAAAATTCAATGATTAAAGTCATTCAATTGTAGTCAAATAGCTTTTTAGGATTTTGGATTGGGGAGTTGTAATTTAGTTAAAACAACACAATATATTTTTTCTTTGTGTCTCCGTTGTGGGAATTTGTTTTTTTCGTGTGTTTTTTTAAACACAAATTCAAAAAGGTGTTGTGGGGTTTCGTGTATTTAGTGTGTTTCGTGGTTAATGAATTTATTTTTTCCTCTGTGCCTCTGCGGTAATTTTATAATTCCACAATTTCGCATTCAAGTTTTTCTAGGTCAATGATTGCAAAAGTTGCTTTTCCCGACAGATAACCACAGAGTTCTCCCGGATTTACGGTAAGCGGGTCCTTTCTGATATATGATTCATGAGTGTGTCCATGAAGAACTATGTCATAAATACCGCTTTTTCTGAATGCTTCCAATTGATATGGTTCGTGCATGATTGCTATTTTCCTTCCTTCGATTGTTATAGCCCTGGGAGCCGATTCAATGACAAAACCGCACTCGTTTGCTTTTTTCTGCAAAAATAGTTTATCTCCATCGTTATTACCAAAGATTGCGTAGACTTTTTCCATTTCAAGAAGTGGTATCGAGAAAGGAGAACAGTAATCCCCGAGGTGTATAAGGGTTGCTATTTCTCTTTTTTTTAAGATACTTATAGCTTTCTTTATATGATCAAGGTGATCGTGTGTGTCCGACATTACTCCTGTTTTCATAGTTCCCTCCATTCGAGTTAAAGATAATTAAATTGAAAAAAAATTCAAGGTTCTTTATTTTAATAGTTACTTTGATTTTTCAGTTTAAACTTTAATTTATGGGAAAATACGAAAGTTAACCATTCTTTAGTACCGCGGTCAATTTCCCCAACGGTTTTTGTTATGGGGTACCGTTCTAAAAAACCGAAATCAATTTCCCCGACGGTCTGATTCGCAATGAGTACTGTTCGAGAAAACCAGAGTCAATTCTCCCAGCGGGGGTCGTTCAGGTATACCTTTCTAAAAAACCGCAGTCAGTTTCCCCTGCGAGGAAACTGCTGCTTGTTCTCGACCTCGCTCCTTTTGACTTCGTCAAAAGTCCATGCCCGCTCGGTCTGCGAGACATTTTTTATGAAAGGCATACCTGAACTTTTAAGATTTAAAGAAGATAGAAGAGATACTGTGGCCGCTCAGTCTCCGAGACATTTTTCTTGAGTAGTACCCCTTTACTTTTTGCTGAATTTCTTAAAAAGCAAAATTAAATGCGTGTGTGGTGGGCTTTGTGTTCTCTGTGTGTTCTTTTTTTCTCTGTGTTCTCTGTGGTAAAAATATTGGGTGTGGTGGGGGGATTTAGCTTGACAAATGCAATAGTTTTTATAGAATTAAAGTTATGGAACAATTACTGTTAGTTCACGGAGGCGTTGGTAACAATATAAGAGATTCAAAAGTTAGAGAAAAGGTTTTGGGAGAAGCTCTTGAAGCCGGTTTTGTGGTTTTGAAAGAGGGTGGAGATGCTGCTCTGGCAGCGGTTAAAGCTGTTATGATTATGGAAGATTCTTCTCTTTTTAATGCAGGTACGGGTTCTGTTCCTAATTTATTAGGCGAAGTGGAAATGGATGCTTCAGTGGCAACTTCTGAGGGAAAATTTGGGGCGGTGGCTTCATTAAAAAATGTAAAAAATCCAGTTCGAGTAGCTTATGAAGTATCAAATAAGACTAAGCATTTAATACTCGCAGGTGAAGGTGCAACTCATTTTGCAAGAACCATAGGATTTAAAAATTATAATCCGTTATCTGAAGAAATGAAGGCATTATTTAACGAAAAGAGTAATTGTAGTTCTGAAGAAATAGAAGAGTTGCAACGTCGCTACTCAAACGAAACGGTTGGAGCTATTGCAATTGATGGTTTTGGTAGTATAGCTGCCGCACTTTCAACTGGAGGTATAATTTTTCATATTCCCGGTAGAGTTAGTGATGTTCCGATACTTGGCGGAGGAATTTATGCTTCTATTAGAGGTGCAACTACAATTACAGGTCGAGGTGAAGTCATTGTGAAAGAGATGCTTGCAAGGAAAGTGGATGATTATTTGTGTGAACATAGTGCTGAAGAGGCTGCAGGAGATCTTATTCAGGAGTTTGAGTTAGATTTCGGTATGATAGTGGTGGACCAGGATTGTAAGGTTGGAATAGCTTATAATACCGACTGTATGAGTTGGGGTATTAAAACCAGAGATTATAAAGAAATTCAAGGCGAATGATTTTTTTCTTTTTTTCTTTGTTTATATATAATACGGAAATTGAAGCTTTTAAAAGTAGTTCCGTATATACAAACGATTTCTCTATATCCGTGGGAAATAGAGGTAAATGGTTGTTTTCTGAGATTGAAGGAGGAATTCTTTTTGATTATACTTCGCAAGGGGGTGATTTTGGTTTCTCGGATGTATTTCTTAGGGGTGGGGCGAATAGATTTGTTGGGATGGTTGATATTAGTCTTTTTGGAATTTATCATCATCCCGGTAGAGTAAGAGAGGGTGCGGTGAGAAATTTTTCGATCAGGCAGCCGGGATTTGGATTTGGGATGGGATTAGGTGCAAAGATTTTTTGGTTTTCGGTTGATACGGATTTTGGGTTCATATCGCATTCCTCCAGTCCCGTTATCAAACATTTTTTGTTTGACTCGGAGGTCAAATTCAATCCTGATACCGTGACCTTCGGTATTGATTGTATAGTGGACAGATTTACAATGGTTAGTCAAGCGCCGATTACTTCGGTTTATTTGAAACCGAAAGTAATTTTTTCCGGATGGAAAAATTTTGCTTTAAGTTTTGGTATGGCTTTTCTTGTTTCGGGTAGAACGGACATAACGCCTACTAATTTCTACTTAGAGGAAGCCGGAGTAAATTTGGGAAACTATGGAATTCCAAGTTGGAAAATATGTTGTGGAATAACTTCTACTGATTTTCGTAGAAAAAGCAGAATTCTTTTTCCCCTTAGAATTTTTCTGGTTGATGAGGAAGGCAATCCTGCATCGGGGCTTTTGTCTCTTGCTGACTCAGGTAGTTTTCGGATAACTGACGGGGAAATTAAATTTGATTTATCTGAAGGTATATATCCTTTATCTGTTTATGCGGAGAATTCGCTTCCTTCTGATACAGTTATTGTGCTTAAGGAAGGGACAGATATACTGTTAGAGCTACGCGAAAAAAAAGAATTCTACATTATTGAAGGTGTAGTTAATGATGCTAAAACAAATAAACCTCTTGATGCTGAGATTTTAATTGAGAATTCGAGTCGCACCGCAGTGCAAAGTGATCCGGAAACTGGATATTATAGAATATATCTAATCCCAGGAGATTATATAATAAGAGTTACTTCCAAAGATTATTATCCCTATACTTCTCTACTTGAAGTTAAAAGTGAAAAGCTAACAGAGCTTGATTTTAAACTATTGCCAATTAGAGGTAAACCAAGATGAAATTTAGAAGACGTTTTCAGAAAATAGAATATAAGCCGAGATCCCCTATTTATTTAATAATATTATTTGTATTAATAGTAGCACTTATGATATTTATAAGAGTTTTTAAAGGAGGTTAAATGCAAAGGATTCTCAGCGGAATCAGACCTACGGGCAAAATTCACATTGGTAATTACTTCGGAGCTTTAAAAAATTGGGTAGAACTTCAGAATGAGTACGAAACTTTCTACATGGTTGCGGATTGGCATACACTTACTACAGGACATGATAAAACGAAAGGTATAAAAGATAGGATTATAGATACCACAATCGATTGGATATCGGTAGGTATTGACCCGAAAAAATCGGTTTTATTCGTTCAATCCCAGGTGAAGGAGCATGCCGAATTATATCTCCTTTTTTCTATGCTGATAACTGTTCCAAGACTTGAGAGAAATCCCACTCTTAAAGAAGTGGTAAGAGATAGTGGTCTCAAAGGTCAGGTGAGTTATGGGTTACTTGGTTATCCGGTGCTTCAAGCTTCCGATATATTGGTTTATAGGGCTCATAAGGTTCCGATAGGTGAAGACCAGCTTCCGCATCTCGAGATAACGCGAGAGTTTGCAAGGAAATTTAATGGTCTTTACGGAAAGGTTTTCAATGAAGTTGAACCGATACTTACCGAGACTCCCCGAATTCCGGGTCTTGATGGCAGAAAAATGTCTAAATCTTTAAATAATGCTATATTTATTGCGGATGCTCCTAAAGATGTGGAGAAGAAGATAATGACAGCTTTTACCGATCCCAAAAAGATAAGAAAGACCGATCCCGGACATCCAAAAGGATGTGTTGTTTTCGCTTATCTTTCCGCGATTGGAATTCCCGATATTAAGGATATAAAAAGTGAGTGCAAAAAAGGCGAGAGGGGTTGTGTGGATTGTAAGAAGAAAGCTGCGTCAAAACTTAATGAATTTCTTGATCCTATACGGGAAAAAAGAAAAAAGATAAAAAAAGAGATTAATATGACTGAAATCCTTAATTTGGGGGCAAAGAGGGCATCAGAAGAAGCCAAAGAGACGATGGAAATGGTCAGAAAGGCAATGGGGATGTGGGGATAAATCAAAACCCCACCGTTATTAACCACACTCCCCCTTACGCTATCAGCTAACCGCCATCCGCTTTCCGCATTAAACCCGGCCCACACCCATCCAAAATTGACAACAAATTACACAAATATTGCAATTAAAGAAATTTTTTCCAATTCAACTTTTTTTGGATTTTGGGCTTTGAACTAATAAGATATAAAGCGATAAGCGGATAGCGGTAAGCGGGTTGCGATTTTAACCTTCTTGACATAATTAGCAAAAATCTCTATACTGTAAGAGAGAATAGGAGAAATTCAATCTTTTATGGAACAAAAATAGGTAAGTTCAGTCTAATATTTTAAAAATAGTTTAAAAAGGAGGAGTACATGGTAAAATTCAGGTTATTAGTTAGAGTTGTTTTTGTTTTTTTGGCTTTTTTCTCTCTTTTATCGGTGTTAACTCTTTACGCGGAAGAAGCTTCAGTCGATAAGGAATCAAGCGAAGTAAAGATAAGCTGGGAAGAATTTAAAAAGCTTTTAAAGATGGATACGGATGAAATTAAACTTTCCTGGGATGAATTTAAAAAACTTTTAGCACAGACAGGTCAGGATGTAAAAATCGAATATAATATTCAGAACGGTATGGTTGTGCTTAGCAGGGAACAGTTTAAAGAGTTACTTGAAAAGATGAAAAAACCGGATGTCTCTCCGATTATTCCTCCGGGAGATTACCTTATAACGAGGGCGGAATATAATGGCGTTATGGGGCAAAGCAGTACAACATTTAACGTTACATTTGATCTGGAAATATTTAAAAAAGATAGAAAAGATTACCCTAAAATTCAGCTTATGCCGCAGAGTGTTGCGCTCAGGAAGATGGAGTTAGACGGTAGTCCTGCTCTGGTTATGGTTGAAAATGGCTGGTATGTCCTAACTACCGAAAGACTCGGTCAGCATAAGATAACTCTTTCATTTTCTGTTAAAACCGAACTTGATAAAGGTCCTGATGTTTTAAATCTTACTATTCCGAGAACCGCAATTACTTTATTCAATATTGATATTCCGCTAATAGAAGCCAGGGTGGAAATACCTCAGGCTAAATATATGACTGTTTCGAAGAGAGGCAGGTATTCAAGTGTAAGGGCTGTTCTTTCTACAACCTCTAACGTTGCCTTAAAGCTTCACCGAACTATTGTAAAAGAGAAGAAGAAGGTTCCTGCTAAGATCTATACGGAAGTTATGAATTTGCTTTCCGTTGAGGATAACGCCCTGCGAGTTACAACTAAATTCAAACTTAATGTCCTTCAGAATTCGATTCCTAGTGTAAAAGTGTATGTACCTGAAGGCTATAGTGTCTTATACGTTAGGGGGGAGAATTATCAGGAAATAAGAGACTGGAGCACGAAAGAAATCGAAAACAGGAAAGTCCTTAGTGTTCCTTTCGGAGGGGAGAAAGAAGGTACGGTTATATTTACAGTGGTGGCGGAAAAGATTTTAACGGAAGAGGGCAGCGAGATAGATTTCAATGGTTTTCAGGTAGTAGAATCTGTTAGAGAAACCGGTTTTCTTGGAATTGAGAAGAAAAGCGCGGCTGAGGCTGAGATTATAAGGAATGAAGATATTGATATTGTGGATATACAGGAATTGCCTTTTGAGCTGGTAAATATGTCCACAAGACCTTTAATTTTAGGTCTGCGATATTTAAGGCATCCATTTTCGTTAACTCTTAAGGTTACAAAACATGAAGAACTTCCAATGGTTAATACGGTTATTGATAATGCCAGTGTTGTGTCGGTTTTACTTACGGAAGGTAAAGTTATAAGCCGGGTTATCTATACTATGCGGAATACCGGTAAGCAGTTTTTAGAGTTAAGCTTACCTGAAAAGGCTGAAATCTGGAGCCTTTATGTTGATGGTAAGAGAGAAATTCCTTCTAAAAATAAAGAGGGTAAGTTTATGATACCCCTTGTTCGTTCAAAAATGGCGGGTGAGAATATAGCATCATTCGATGTGGAAATTCTCTATTATTATAAAAATAATTCGTTACCTATTGTTGGTTCAAAAAATATGCTATTTCCCAAAGCTGACGTTGTAATAAGTAAAATGTTATGGTCCTGTTATCTGCCCTTAGAATATCGTTACGTTCATTTCGGCGGAAATGTTGAGAAAGAAGACATAGCTACAGGAATTCGTCCCCTGTTGGGAGGTGGCAGAGTTTTTACCTACGCAAAGGTTCGTGGGTACGAGGAGGCTCTTGAAAGCTGGGAAAAACCGAAACAGATTGAAGATGAGAAAGTGCAAAAGACACAGAGGATGTTACAAAGCAATTTCAGATTGAGTGGGGCGGTTAATGCGCAAGAAGATTTAATGAATCAGGTCAGGCAGGAAATTGGCTTTGCGGAAAATATAAAAAAGGAGAGAGATAGAGGAGTAACCGATGTAGCCCTCTTCAAGATAGAAGTGCCTACTTCCGGACAACTGTATCGTTTTGCAAAAACGGTAGTGGAAGATGAACAGCTATTTTTGAGTTTTCAGTATACGAGAGGATGGATTTATTCTTTAATTAAGACTTTTTTCCTTCTCATAATTTTTTGTTTTATTTATCGTCTTAGATTTAAAATAAAGGTTCTCTTTCTTAGATTAAAAATTTCACTTTATTCCAGGAAAGACTTCTGGATGAAAGCAAAGACTCCTGATGGGATAAAGGTCCTTTTGATTGTGGGAGCTTTTCTTTTCTTCTTCATTTCGAAATTTCTTTTTGTTGTTTTTGTTCTGATTTTTTTGCTTGCCTGGCTTAAGCCCGAGTTAATATTCCGAAAAGAAACAAAATCTAGCACTAAGAAAAAGAAAAGAACAAAAACAAATAAAAAAGACGAAGCTAAATAGGGGTTTAATGATGAGAAGAAAAAGGACCGTAAATTATATTTTTTTGTTTAGTTTTTATCTTCTTTTGTTGTTTTCGTTCTTTAGTTTTACACTCGAAGCTGATAATTCTACTGATTCAAAAGTAACCATAGATTGGAAAGAATTTCGTTCTCTTTTAAAACTTGATGTTGATGAAATAAGACTTTCCTGGGGGGAGTTTGCCAGATTAATGGAGCAGACCGGAGCTACTTACAAACCCGAATACAAGGTCGAGAGTGGGGAGGTGGTACTGACAAGGGAAGAATTTAAAAAACTTATAGAGCGGATGAAACCTCCTTCCGGAGAAGAACTCAAGCCCCCTATGGATTATATAATAACAAGAGCAACATACAATGGCGTCATGGGAGGGGAGAGTACCACTTTTACCGTTCTCCTGAATCTGGAAATTTTTGATAAAGATAAAAAATCCTATCTGAAAATTCCTCTTTTTCAGGAGGGTTTAGCTATTTCTGAAGTTCAACTTGACGGAAGGCCTGCTTCCGTAATAACTGAAGGAGGTTGGCATTATCTGTCCACCAGTGTGATCGGGCGACATTCAGTCAGTGTAAAATTTTCTGTTAACTCGTCACCGGATAAGGGAAGCCCGGGATTAAGTTTTAATATTCCACAAACACCCGTTACTTACTTAAGCCTTGATATTCCAAGAGCCAATCTAGAAATTAATATTCAAAATGCTCAGGAAGTTAGAAAGACCCGGACAAAGAACCATACTATAGTTGGGGGTTACCTTTCTCCTACTTCTTATATGCATGTTTCCTGGAAGAGCGAAGATAAGAGAGTAGAGAGAGGACCTGCAAAAATATACTCTGAAGTTTTTAATCTCCTTTCAATTGAAGCAGACGCGATTAGCGTAACCACAATGCTGGAATTGAACATAGTACAGAATAAGATTGATATCCTTACTCTTATTGTCCCGGAGGATTATCAGGTTATTGATGTCGGGGGGCAAGGAGTGGGAGATTGGAGTGTTAGGGAGGAGAAAGGAAGGCAACTTGTTGATGTATCTTTCGAGTATCCCTTTGAAGGAACAAAAGTTTTGACGTTAAAATCGGAGAAATTATTGCCGGAGGAAACAATGGTGGCAAACTTCGAGGGGTTTGAAGTTTTGGGAGCTATGAGGGAATCGGGTTATGTGGCAGGAGAGGTGAAGAGTGATGCGGAAGCTGAAGTCCAGGAATTTAGCAACCTGGAGAGAATAGATTTCCAAAAAGTACCTCCCCAGCTTAGCAATCTTTCTGCGAGACCCATTCTTTTTGCTTTTAAATACTTAAGACATCCGTTCAATATGGTAGTTCGTATTACAAAGTATGAAAAAGAGGAGGCACTTACTTCTTTTATAGATTTAGCAAAAGGAATTACTCTCTTCATGGAAGACGGCAAAATGGTTCATCAAGTCACGTTTACAATGCAAAATCTTTGGGATCAATTCCTTAAGGTAAATTTACCGGAAGATGTGAGTATCTGGAGTGTTTATGTTAACGGTAAAAGGGAGAAGGCTTCAAAAGGTGATGATGGTAGAGTATTGATTCCTCTTGTGAGGTCGGAAAGGGGAACTGACGGCTCTCTTACGCCTTTTGTTATCGAACTTATTTATACGGAAAAACTCGAGGTTTTTAATCTCTTGGGAAAAAAGAAGCATTACTTTCCGACTACGGATATTTTGATTAATAAAGTAGAATGGAGTCTTTATTTACCGATTAATTATGATTATATAAAATTTGCAGGGAATCTTGAACCCAAGGTTGAAGAAGTGATTGCGGTAAGTAAGTCGGAAATGCAGATGATGGATGTGACGACGGAAGAAATTGAGGAAAAGGAAATGGACTTTGAGGCACGAGCGGCAGGGATTCCAGAAGCTGTAATATCTAAAAAACTTGATGCTTTGGGGTTCGATAAGGCAGGCGCTCAATTTGCTACGGGCAAAGCAGGACTCTTTTCACTTAGAGTAAGTGTTCCGGTTTCCGGTAATAAGTATTCTTTTGAAAAAAAGATTGTGGAAAGGGAAGAGGCTTTATTTTTAGGTTTTACTTATGTCAATGAGAAAATAATAAGATCGTTAGTTATACTTTTGATTCTGATTTTGCTTTTTGTTCTCTTTCGAGAAAGGAAGATATTTATCCCGCTGTTCAGAGCTTCAGCGAAGGGGCTTGTTAAGTTACTGCGCTTGTTTAAACTTGCCTTGAGACCCAGGGAATTTCTTATAATTATTACTGTGGTTTTGTTTCTCTGGATACTGGCTAGAGTTTACTGGTATTATCCGCTTCTTTTTCTTATTATGTTACTCTTCTTTGCAGCGTCGATCGTAAGATTTATTCAGAGCAGAAAAAAGGAGAGCCACTAAGGCACTAAGTCACAAAGTTAATATTTGGATTTTAAAGAAAAAAATATGAATGTGTTTTGGTAGTTCTTGGTGGCTTCGTGTCTTTGTGGCTAAAAAAGGGGTGGTGGGAAAATTTTTTCACTTGCCATAATGTTATTCATTGTTATAATTGGACGGCTGAAATTTAGTTATTAGATGATTTTTATGTATAATTGCAAATGAAAAAATGGGGGACTTGTGAATATGGATTTTGATAGAAGAAAAATATTTTGTTTCGCGGCTGTTTTTGGGGTTTTAATAAGTGTGTACTTATATACCATTGCTCCTACGGTTTCCCTGTGGGATTGTGGTGAATTTATAGCCTGTTCCCACATATTAGGAGTGCCTCATCCTCCGGGTACGCCTTTATATATATTGCTTGGCAGAGTCTTTGATATCCTTTTTCCTTTCAGGGAAGTAGCTAAGAGGATAAATTTTCTTTCCGCGTTGTCCGCGGCTTTAGCCGGAGCTATTTTATATCTTGTAATCTTAAAGGTTATGAGCAGGTTTAAAGAGAATAAAGGTAAAAAGCATTTATTGGGAACCCATCTTATTGCGGTTTTTTCTTCTATTGGAGCTGGGTTTTGTTTTAGCGTATGGGATTCATCAGTAGAAGCGGAAGTATATGCTTTATCGATATTAATAGTGCTGTTGGGACTATGGTTAACTTTGCACTGGAGTGAGCACCTACGCGAGAAAGGAGACAATAATTACTTGCTTTTATTGATGTATTTATTATTCTTATCGATTGGTGTTCATTTGCTTCCTTTGTTGCTTATTCCCGGAGTTTTTGTATTTCTGATTTTGATTAATTGGAAAGTTTTAAAGGACCCTCGTTTTATAGGAATAGTATTGACTTTGGCGCTCATAGGCGTTTCAACGTATTTTGTTTTAATGATAAGGGCACATGCAAATCCCGGTATCAATGAAGCAAATCCAACCACATTTG
>CAZRYJ010000028.1:0-19858 GCA_964604245.1 uncultured bacterium
CAAAAAGAAAAAATAGAAGGATTAATAGTTATAGGAGGCGACGGCTCTTTCAAAGGAGCAATGTCTCTTAATAAACATTCCGGAATACCGGTTGTCGGCATCCCCGCATCGATAGACAATGATATCTACGGGACGGATGAAACAATAGGATTCGATACAGCCTGTAATACTGCTCTTGAAGCAATTAATAAAATAAAAGATACGGCAATATCATTCGAACGCATTTTTGTAGTCGAAGTAATGGGTAAAAAAAGAGGCTTTCTTGCACTTGAGGTTGGCATAGTTTCGGGCGCAGACGCAATACTCATTCCCGAGGTAGAATCACCTATAACGGAAATGATCGAAGGTCTAAAGAAAGAAAGGAAGAAAGGCCAAACCGACGCGATAATAGTAATGGCAGAAGGCATTGCCGGAAGAGACAAAATAACTTCTATAATAGAAGAAAAAACTAAGTGCTCTACAAGAAAATCGGCTCTCGGCTATATACAAAGAGGCGGCTCACCTACAAGGAGAAGCAGAATGTTAGCGGTCGAGTTTGCCAGTCACGCTTACGAATTAATAAAAACTTCTCCCGAAAGACCTACAATGGTTGGTCTTGACGGCGAAAAAATCATAACAATGGACCTTGAACAATCTGTAGCAGGTTATAAAGAAATAGACTTCGAAAGATACAAACTTCACAGACTTTTGTCGAATATATACTAGTCTCTTAGTGAGTAGAGAGTAGTAAGTAGTTAGCAGTCATAATATAGGATATAGTATTTAGGGTATAGTAAAAAAAACAAAAAACTTTGTATTCTTTGTGGTAAAATTAGTCCTTCGAGAGAAATATACTATTAATCTGACGTTCGATTTTATCAGCTTCTTTTTCCATACCCCTATCCCTATAATCTCTCATAAGTATTTCGTATAACTTTCTGTTTTTAGGGTTCAATTCAATCGCCTTCAAAAGAAATGATTCAGCAGTATCCGCGGCATCCTTATTATATATGCTTTTTTTATGCCTTTTAAAAAATTCATATACCTTAAAAGGAATTTTCCAATCAATCGGATTACTTTCCATTGCCCTTCCATACATGTAAAAAGCAAAAAACAGATAACCAACTTGTCCGGTTTCATAGAACATCTGTTCATTTAATGTGGCAATAGAGATAGAATGACTGGGGAGGGGCCATAATGCCTCTGCTAAAGAAAAATGATATAAAGATTTTGTGTATTCTTTACTATTAAATTCTGCTTCTCCCCTCTTTGCTAAAAAATATGCAGATAAGGGGAAAAGATACATAAGTGATAACAAAACGAATACAAGCTTAACCGGTAACAAAAAATTGACCTTGTAATCCTCTATTGAATTTTCTGCCGTAAAAAGAACAACAATAAAAATAAGGAAATTTGTAGGAAGATACAACACATTGTCAAAAAGAGAATGAATGAAAATAACCGTTATTAAAATCCTCTCGGTTTCCCCGAATTTTTTGAAGTTCATAAAAAACACAAAAAACAAATACAAATAAGATAAAAATAAGACTACTCCGCCTTCCGCAAAGTACTGCAAAAATTGATTATGCGCAATTCTGGCTTTCTTTGAATATTTTCCGTTGACCGGAAAATTATAACGAAGAGAAGCTTTTTCGAAACTCCGCAGCCCCCAACCGACAATCGGCCTATCAAGCCCGGTCTTTATAGCCTGTTTCCAGATATTAGGACGCTGAAGAGAATACACCCCGACTTTTCCTATCACCCTTTTGCTAATGGGATTTGGAGTTAAAAGCACAAGTCCGAGTACAACCGGAGCAACAAGTGCGAAAATTTTTCGTTTGAAAAGTAACACCGGTAAAACGAAAATTAAAACAAGTACGATTCTTGAGGCTGTAAGAATTGAAAAAATAAAAAATAAAAACATCAAGGAGTATTTTATAATCTTATTTTCCAATTTAAAGCTGTACAGGAACCCAAAAACAAGAGGCAATACAAAAAAATTTGCGTATTCGTATGTTCCACTCACTCTTAATGACCCAATCTGAAAAAAACATACAATAAGCTCAATTAAAGAAAACAAAAAAACACCGAAGAGCAGCAACTTTTTATCCGGTTTAATCAAGAGTAACGACACAAAAAAAATAAGATAAGCAAAATACTCTAAAAAACCCTCCACGGAAGGCAAAAAAGCCGGGGAAAATAAGGTTACAATAAAAGAAACACCCGTAAAAATCGTTAGAGGCAAAAGAAATCTGTTTTTCTCAATATTATTCTCTCTATCTAAAATTAAGAAAACAGATAAAAGAATAACCATGTACAGACCCATTAAATTGACTGCCAATATCGAAGATCCGCCTTTGAAAATGCCGGTCGCGAATAAGGGAATTAGACAAACAATAATTTTAATCCATTTTTTCATACGGCAGAAACCAAATCTATCATCTTTTTGGCAATCTTTTCTTGTGAAAAGTCTTTTTTTAACCTTTCATATCCGCATATTGCTATTTTTTCGCGTAAATCGGGATCATTATATAACTCAACGATTCCTTCCGCAATTTCTTTTCCATTACCCGGTTCTACCAGATACAATTCCTTTTTGTGCGTAAAAAATCTGCAAACAGCTTTTGATTTTTCTGTTATAACCGGCTTACCATAGGACAGTGCCTCAAAAACCTTATTGCCTATTGATCTGTTCGCCCTTTTACCTGTGCCGAAAAACCCAAGAACCACGTCTGAATTTATAATTTCTTCCCTTAGCGCCTCAAACGACAAATAACCTGTAAAAATAATGTTAGAAAGGCCTAAATCTTCACTCAAATCCACCGATTCTTCCCAACAATGTCCCGTTCCAATTAACTTAAAAGATATTCTCGTATCATATTTTTCGAGAAGCTTAGCCGCACGTATTATGTATTCAACACCGTGCTGCGGATGAAATCCCCCCCAATAAAGAACTTTGAAATCCTCCCTTTTTTCCTTGAAAGATTTAAGGCTGAATTTTTCTACTATCCCGCCAACAGGCAATACGGAAATCTTTTCAGGTTCCAGGGAAAAAAATTTACAAAAATGCTGTTTAAACTCTTTGGTAGTTGCGAGAAGATGATCCGGTAATTTATATGCCAATTTTTCATAAGTATAAAAAAGCTTTGCTTTTAATGAAAATGAGGAAATCAGTTTTCTTTCTTCTACTATCGTTGAATATACCGAGGTAACAGGGTCAAAAATAAACTTTTTCCCGTATATTTTTGATAATAAATAAGCCGGAAATACAGCCTCCCTATACCCCCAAACGATTATATGAGTAAAATCTTTCTTAATATTTAAAAATTTCTTAATTAGAAATAAATTAACAAATATAAGATTTTTCAGATAAGACCCATAATTCTTATTTACTTCACACTCGTAAAAATCCATCTTTTTTGCCTTAAATCCTTCTGTTATGACTTTATGTCTGTTATAAAAGGGATCATAAATACCGAAAAAACATATTTTTACTTTTTTATTCATTATTTCAATAAACTTTTATACAATTTCGAATATCTTTCTCCGATAATCTCATAGGTATAATTTTTAACGGCTTTTTCTCTGGCATTTTTACCCAAATTCTTCAATCTGTTTTTATCTTCTAAAATCCAGCCAATCCCCCTGGCAAGATCTTCCGCTTTATTATATTCGGCAATGTACCCGTTATCTTTATGCGTAAGCGCATCGGGTATTCCTCCAGTGTTAAAACCAACCACAGGGGTACCGCATGCAAGTGATTCAATTAGAGTATTCGGAAGATTGTCTTCTATCGAAGGAAGAACGAATATATCCGCAGCATTGTAGCATAAATCAATAGTAAAATCATCATGCAAAGCCCCTAAAAAATGAGTCTTAAAGGGTATATTCTCAATTTTCTCAGCGCGAGGAATACCGAAAACCAAAAGCTCAATTTTTTCGCTTAACTCCGGGAATTTATGACTAATAATAAGCAACGCTTCTATTAAATAATTAACACCTTTTCTCTTAATATTAGCCTTACTCGACACGCCAAATAAAACCAGGTACTTATTATTGGACAGGTTTAAAATCTCACGCGCCTTTTCTTTACCTATGGGCTTAAAGACATTGATATCTATCGGATTAGGGATAACTTTAATAGTACAATCTTTAAACAGAAAACTGCTTTTAACACAATCTGCAAGCCAGTTACTTGGAGTTAGAATCGTTAAATTTAATTCTTTAAAAACTTTCATCTTTCGAGATAATATCTTCCATGATAAATCCCTGAATTTATTTGAATTCAAAATAGGACACTCCCCACACCGATCTTTGTATCTGCTACAGCCACCGCTATAATGACAGCCTCCTGTAAAAGCCCACATATCGTGCAAAGTCCAGACAATCGGTTTGTTTAACTTGCCAATCTGTTCGATACTTTTTAAAGAAAGAAAACCCCTGTTTATCCAGTGGAGATTTATTATATCGGAATCTCTAATAATTTTTTCTTTTGTTACATTTATACCTTTAGAAGCAATAGAAAAAATCTTCTTTTCTCTGCTTCTATATTTATTTAAGATTTGCTTCTCATAACGAGGTCTTACTTTTTTTAAAAACTTACCAACCCACTTGTCAGACACTACTTTTACATCCAAATCAGGGCTAAATTCCCTCAGCACAAACATCCGGGAATCAAGGCCAACTTCCTTCAAAGATTTATGAATCCTGTAGGCAGCTCGCCCACTTCCCCCATGAATATTTGATGAATTAAGATGAGCTATCCGCATTTTCCACCCCAGAGATTTTCGACTTGATCCTTTTCAAAAACCTATAGACTCTTATAAATTTAATCATCCGGATAATTTTCAGCTTAATATCTTTTTTCACAGAAGGAACATAAAAACTGCGGTATCTTTTAACTATCTTATCGTTTACAATTACTTCGTCAGGAAACATTAAATTATCAGAGTCTCCTTTATATAAATTGACATCAAACTTATTTGTAGCCTTCGAGTGAAGTCCCGAGTCGTCAAATCCTATATTTCTTATCCTCGAATGTAAGGGATTTATACAAACTCCTATATTTTTAATAATACTTAACGACCAAAAAACAGACCATGAACTGTCTTCACCTTTGATTTGGTTTTTTAACATCGGAATCAAATCTCTGCCGGCAAGGGAAATCCTCCTCTTAAAATCTTTTGATTTTTCTATCTCGTTAATTAAATCATTATTTCTTTCAAAAAATTTCCATGCTCTCTTCCAGGTACCCCAACCCGACGAGCAAGATCTATAAGAAAAGTAAATATCATATTTATAGTTTACAGGAATTTCGATTGGGGGAGAATAACCGCTTATGCTCATAATTTCTTCTGATTTTTCGTATTTTTCAAAACATACTTCCATGAAAGAGATAAAATCATTTGAAGGAACACAATCATCTTCAAGGACTATTACCCTATCATGTTTGTTTAGAATATAATTTACACCGTCAATTATTGAATGGGCAAGCCCTTTATTGTGAAAACTTACATGAACCTCTGTTTCACACCACTCGATCTCTTTAATCAGATTTCTGACTTCTTTAACTTCTTCTGAATCCTTTTCGTTTTTTGAACCATCGGAAAAGATATACAAGTTGGATATATTATTCGCCTTAAGACCTTCAAGTACTTTCTGCATATGATAAGGTCTATTATAAACAAATAACGCAATCCCGGTTCCACTACACATATTAGAATATAGACGATAAATTTTTAGAGTCAAGTTCTACTTGACTAAACAATAAAATTATTTACCATATATACAAAAAATAGATCTCCTGCTTTTTTATCAGATCATAAAGTAATAAAGTTGGGCGAAAAATATAATTATGAAAAACATCATTCGACAGATTAAAAGATTCATTAAATCAATTCTTGGTATAGAGTTCTACCCAAAGATTAATTATCATTGCCACAAAGAGAGATTCGGCTCCGAATACGGAGGCTGGGATGTAGCCTGTGAGTATCTCAATAAGGATTCCATCATCTATTCGTTCGGAGTGGGAGAAGACGCTTCTTTCGATATAGCCCTGATAGAAAAATATGACCTTACTATTCACGCATTCGATCCAACGCCGAAATCTATAGAATGGGTTATGCGGCAAAACTTCCCACCTAATTTCGTAATGCATACCTACGGTATAGCAAATTTCGACGGAAACGCTTCTTTTTATCCGCCGGAAAACCCCGAGCACGTTTCACACACAATTCTCGATAGACCGGAAACGCAAAGTCGAGCAATTACAGTCCCGCTAAAAAGATTATCAACAATTATGGGAGAACTCGGGCATAATCATATTGATGTTCTTAAAATGGATATTGAAGGTGCAGAGTACAACGTCGTCGAAGACATGAAACAGTCAGACATTCGTCCCAAACAGATTCTTGTCGAATTCCATCATAGATTTTCAAACGTTAACGCAAGATGCACAAAAAAAGCGTATGCTACACTTAAAAAAATGGGGTATGGTTTGTTTTCCGTTTCAACTAAAGGCACAGATTTCTGCTTTATCCTCAAATCCTCTTAACAAAGTTATATAACCGAACCACTATTTAACAATAAACTCAGCCAGTTGATTTTAAGGTTTACAATATACCCTTGACTGACAAAAAATAATCGATTATAATAAGAAAGTCGAATCTGCAAAAACATTAATCTAAATAAAGACATCTAAAAATACTTAAAATACATGATTTTAAGTAAAAAACGAAGGAGATAATATATTGTTAAATTTGCTTATTGGAATGGTATCAATCGTAACTTTTTGGATAATTGCAATTCTTATCCTTCTCGGTGTTGGAATCTTAATCTATCGATTTCTAAGATTTGAAATCAGATCAGTAAATAACGTGTTTTTTTTCTTCTGGCTTGGACTTGCAATTACAATTCTTGTTCTCCAATTATGGCACTTATGGTTCAGAATAGACTGGAAAGTATCAGTTTTCATATCGATTCTCGGCTTATCAGGTCTATCCTGGAATTGGAAAAGTAATTTACAAATTGCCATAGAAAAAATCCCCAAAAATAAGATCTTCTGGTTATTAATATTAACCGTAGCAATAATAGTAGCAAATTTTTCCTTTGGACCTGCAAGACCTTATGATGCAGGTTTATATCATTTACAGACCATTCGCTGGATAAAGCAATATCCAATTGTCCCAGGCTTAGGAAATTTACACTCCAGATTAGCCTACAATAACTCAAATTTTCTTTTTGCCGCTATGCTGGAACAAAATATATATTTCCTCAAATCTTACCGTGTCACCAATGGTTTATTCTTATTGGTGCTTTTTATCCATTTATCAATAAGCTCATTCAGGCTTCTCCGCAAAATCAATCCCTGGGCTAAAGACCCTCTCGACAATCGGAAAGAAATACACAGCTATGAAATTTTCGAATCGTTACTCCTTGCCCCGGTCATTAACATTATCTTAAGAGGTTCTACTGCAAGTGTATCTCCGGATATACCGATATTTATTTTAGGTATTCTCATCTCATCCAGACTACTAAACCTACTAACCCAGGAGAAAAAAAACATAGAAGAACTGTTCTTTATTTTTATCTTCTCAGCATTAGGAACAACTATAAAGGTCAGTTTTTTGGTTTTTGGATTAATTGCCTCGCTAATTGCCTTAATTTCATGCACCAAAAATTACGAAAGAAAAGATTCATTAAAAAGGATACCTTTTCTTTTCTACAGCTTAGCTTTTATTGCTTTGATTTCTATCCCCTGGATAGCCCGAAATATAATACTTAGCGGATATTTGATTTATCCAAGCACTCTTACTCTATTTCCTGTAGAATGGCGTTTACCTGCAAAAGTGGTAATCAATGAAGCCAGATGGATTCAAAGCTGGGCAAGGCTACCCGGAACTTCTCCTGAGGTAGTTCTGGGAAACTGGCAATGGATCAGACCCTGGGCATCGAGATTATTTAGCAAACAGAATATATTTGACATTTTTGTACCCATCGCACTAACAATCGAAGGAATTCTTATTCTCTGCTATAATAAATATAAGTATAAAAAAGGAGAAAGCTCTTTATTCTTAAGGTCTTTTCTCATTTTACCAATAACAAATCTCGTCTTCTGGTTCTTCTCTGCTCCATCTCTACGCTTTGCAGGTTCGAGTTTCTGGATATTAGGAGCCGGAACTTTTGTTTTAAGCACTCTTAGATTTGCAAATTTTAGAAAAATAAAAGTAATTTTATTTTTTAATTTTTTAATAATCAATCTTCTGGGAGTAGGGGAACAACTTCCCGACCTTAAGCAGAATATTAACAGAATAATTCAACCGGTACCTGTTGTACGAATGAAAAAATTTAAAACAAATTCAGGATTGATAATTTATACACCTGAAGAGGGAAAACAATGCTGGGATTCTAAACTGCCCTGTACTCCCTATCCAAATTCTGATTTACAATTAAGGGATAAAAAAGATGTTTCAAAAGGTTTCAAAATCCTCGGCGGGAAAACCTTACATCACTAAACTATTAAGTGTACTTTTAAGCCCAAAAGTATTATTAAATACAGGTATCATAACGGAAATAGCCGGATTTCCTCTTTAACACTCATCACTCATTTTCACCTATCAATCTTTCATAGATTTCCACCAACCGATTGTTCAATTTTTCGATATCGTAATTCTCCTCCACATATTTTCGTCCGGCACGACCCAAACCGGGCCATATCTCCGGACGTTCGATAAGGTATTTAATCTTTTCTGCCAAAGAATCCACATCTCGTTCCGGCACAAGAAAACCGGATTCACCATCAATTATTACTTGAGAAGTACTCCCTACATTAGTAGCTACGATTGGAAGACCCACAGCCTGAGCTTCCATTAAAACCAGCGGCAGAGCCTCGGCAACGCTGGGAAGAAGAAATACATGGGCTTTTTGTATCTCACGTATTACCTCTTCTTGCCCTAATGGTCCCAAGAAACGCACAACTCCACCTAAACCTAACTCTTCAACAATTTTTCTTAACCGTTCTTTGAATCGACCGCCACCAATGATACGATATTCTAAGTGCAGTGTAGGATACTCTTTTAACAATTTACTGATAGCCTGAATCCCATATTGAATTCCTTTTGCCTCAACTAACCGTGCGATAGTAATTATTATAACAGTGCTTGAACGCTCAACAGGTATAGATTGCCATCTAAAAGGAAACTTATTGATGTCAATCCCAACAGGGTGAAAAATAATTTTTCTTGGATTTAAGCCAAAACGAACAAGGTTCTCATAATTGTAATCTGAAATAGCCAGGAAACAATCGCCAAACTCGAATAGCTGTTGATAAATACCCCCTCCTTTTTCTATTCCAAGTCGAATACCATAACCATGAAACATTGTAACGAACTTACCTTCAAAACCTAATCTTTTCAAGTACACACCTATATTTCCAATATGTCCAAAGTGACAATGAATTATATCAAAATCTTTATTCAAGAAAGGGATAATAAGGTACAAGAGCCATAAAGACAAAGCTTTTTTTCTATATTTAAACACATTCAACGATCTTAGTATCTTAAGTGGACTCTTGTAGAAATTTCTGCTTATTAAATATATTGCTTTAAAAACACGCAGAATCTTATTTTGCGGTATCATTTCATTTAAATAATACACTCTTTCCATAAGCCCATATTTCTTAACATCGGGATGCATTTTCTCTTCCTTGGAATTACGTAAAGCAAATATTTCAATATCATGTCCCAAATCTAATAGCCCTGTTATCTGATTCAGGATAAAAATTTCGGATAATGTTGGAAATTTACTAACAATGAAGGCTATTTTCATTTTTCTCGGCACATCCCTATTAGTATAATATCAAAAAGATTCATATATGAAATCAATCTTCTTAGCTAATATCTTCCAATCATAATTTATCTTCACTCTTTCCTGTACCCTTTTTCCAATTCCTTTTGAGATTAAAGCTTTTCTTGTTTTATCAATTAGATCATCAAAAGCCTCTGGTTCATATAAATAACCGTAATTACTATTGTGTATTGCTTCTTTACAGCCACTATGGTCAGGAGCCACAACGGGCTTACCCCTGCCCATTGCTTCAAGGAGAGCCGTTGGCATCCCTTCTCGTTTGCTTGTCATTACAAATACTTTACATGCAGATATGGCATCCAACGTATTTTCATGTGAAATTTCGGAGATAAGCATTAGATTTTTGGGTATGGTTACTTTATAATTCTTTACTAAATTTATTTTATTGATGTTTCTTCCTATCATGAGAAATTTTACTTCAGGTATTTGGGCCGCTAATTTAACAAAAATTTGCGGGTTTTTGATTTCACTCACATTTCCGACAAAAAGAATAAAATCTTTTACTCCAAACTTTTTAACAAACTCCTCAGGATTTGCATTGTTGCATTTGTCCAAATCAATACCATTAGGAATAATTTCAGATCTGATTGAATATCTTTCTAAGAGATAATCATGTAACCATCTAGATATTGAAATTTTAATATCTGCTTCGGACGCGACCTTTATTAAGCTTCTATTAATTTCTTTCTGCCATGGTTTAAGGCCCTGCGGATAATCTTCCTCAAAGTAAAGTGTATGATAAGTATGAACCCATCTATTAGTATTTCTCTTTGATGAATCACATAGACTTACGAACCAGGGATCTACATGAGAATGTAAGACATTATAATAATTAAGCCCAATTTCGTCTATTAATTTTATATATATACGTTTCATCCTACCACTCTTATTTACAATATTTCTAATAAACTTAGAGGGCACTTCTTTTACTCTATTAGTAGAGTATTTCTTAATGCCAAATATATGTTGGCTTACTCCTCCAGACTCATCAAATACCGGCCCTATTGCAACTTTGAGTTGTTCTTTTCGAATATGTCGGGTTCTTCTAAAAGGTACATCAACTTTTAGTGATTTTTCAATTTGATTGGAGACCCAAGTTCTCCAATCACTTGCCAAGACAATATTATGTTTTTCGGTAATTCGTTTATAAGAATCTTCGATAAAATTCACATTGTATCTGGTTAAAGTGGCTTTTTTATCTTCGCTGTTTCTAAAGCCATGATGGATGTGTAGGAGTTCAACATCATGAATCAAACAAGCTTTCACTGGTTTTTCTGAAAGGATACCTCTAATGCAGAGTTCAAAATCCTCGAACCCTACAAACATCTTATCATCATAAAACCCTAAACGATTAAAAACTTTTCGATTAACAATTGATGCTCCTCCCGGAAAAGTGTTCGTTAGATTATTTTCGATTTTTAAATCGTGAATCGCCTTATTTTCTACTAATCTTAATGAAAGATATGAAACATAGCGGTCTTCATGCATATTAAACAATTCAGGTATAAAGACTTCGATGTCAGGGTGCTCGAAAATATGGTTTGCAACTTTTTGCAGCCAATTCCTGGTTTTGATAACGATATCGTTGTCCACAAAAAAGAGCCACTCCTCTTTTGTATTATTCATAAAGTAGTTCCTTCCCATTCCGACCCCTAAATTCGTATCAGAGTCAAAGATTTTGACCTGTTTGTAACTCTCGCAAAATTTACCTAATATGCTTCGTGCTAAAGGAGAAGAACCATTGTTTAAAACGTAAATGTTTACGTTAGATAATAAGAAACTTTTAATACATTCTATAGTTTGTTCTACTCTTTCGAAGAATAAAACACATACGGCTAAACTTAGACTTCTTACCTGCATACCAGCCATTTCTTAGAGGGGCAGTATATACCCTTATTTATAAATATCATTTGGGATACCAATTTCCAAAACAATAATTACACTCTTTATGAGGTGTCTTTCTTGTCTTGGACATAGCATGTTGTATCTTCCTGAGTTTTTTCATTTCTAAAGAATTGAACGGATCTCTTTCGTTAAAAATATTACCAAACGACGAGTCCGGGGGAATTTGCCTCATACACCCCCCGATATTACCATTTCCATCCAAATTTATCCGGGAATCATATGAGCTACAATTAAATTTCGGATTTTTAAAATCAATACACACTGGTTTTATTTTTACATAATCTCTACTTTTACAGATTTCGTCAATATAGTTAATAATTTCTTTATCGTCAACAGTAATAATCTTTTGCCTTTCTTCGCTATTAGCAAAATCATAAGCCAAATAATTTATCAAATGTAAAAAATCAGGTTTGAGTTTATCACAAAGCGGCATTAATTTATCCAAATCCCTATAATTTTCCCTTGTTAGTATATACGAAAGTCCAACATTGTTGAACTGTTGTCCAAGTCGTAAAAAGTTTTCGATTACCAGCTTGTATGCATTTACACGAGTATAAAGGCGATAGCTGTCAATATCATAACCGTATAAACTTACAGAAATTTGATCCACTTGACAAGTTAACTTCAGAATTTCCTTCACACTTGTTCCATTAGTTATTATATTTATTTTTTTTTCTTCTTTTTTTAAAAATTCCACAATACCGATAAATTCTTCACATAGCGTTGGCTCTCCAAAACCCGCAATACTAAATGATTTTATTGTGGGATATAATAAAAGTAATTTTTTAACCGTATCCAATTCCATTTCTTTTGAATTATTAACGTTTAAGACGCTTCTGCGGCATCCGAGACACTTAAAATTACACCTATAAGTCATAAATAGACTACACGCTTTAGGCATTATTCTACTCTTTAAAAAAATACTTTTTATTATCTTCTTCAAATTATCCGGTACCCATCTTTTCAAAAGATTTCTGTAGTTTTTCTCACTTTTTTTTAGCATTTTCTCTTGAGTGACATTTTTCATCTTTAATTAACAAGTAATTTATCCTAAGATTTTCTTTAGATTTATTCCTGCGTCTTCGAAACTGTTTTCCCCTGTCATAAAGTCAATCAACTCTTTTCTTATTTTTCTTGAGAAAAGAATCTTAGCTAAGATCCTATTGCTCCTAAAAGGTCTATGATGCTTTTCCGCTACCAATACAATTAAAGAATCAACAGCTGGATTGATTTCTAAAACATTATTTTTAATTCTAACCAGTACATCACTCACTTTTATTTCATTAAATCTTGAAAAAGTTAACGATTTGGTATGTTCCCTGTAGAAATATAACGGTTCGGCTAAATGGCAGACAGAAAATTTTTTTGAGACTCTTATCCAGTAATCGTAATCCTCAGCCAGGGTAACATTGACATCGTAATTACCTATTACTTCCTTCACTTTCTTGGAATAAAGAAAGCATGGACCAATGCAATTAATTTTTTCTAGAACCGCAACATCCGGCAATTTCACTCTCCTAATATTACCAGGTTTTTTTTTATCAAATCTGTAAAAATCACAGTAAACGAATAGGCGTTCTCTATTTTTCAAAAAAGACAGCATTTTTTCTATAGCATCTTCCTCATAATAATTATCATCAGATGTCCACGTCAAATAATCACCAGAAACCTTTGAAAAACCGGTATTGAGAGCATTCGAAATACCTTTATTCTTTTTGTGTCTAACAATCCCGATTCTTTTGTCCTTATAAGAATCAATTATCTTAAAAGTTTCATCCGTAGAACCATCATCCACAATTATCAATTCTATATTTCTATAAGTTTGATTTAAACAACTATCTACGGATTGCTTTACATATTTAGCACCATTGTAAGTGGGCAGAACTATGCTGACTTTGGGATGCTTGCAAAATTCTTTTATTACAGGTGCCATCTTAATTGCTTCGTGCCTGTTTCCACAAAAGTTAGGACTTTAAGCATTCTTTACACCTTCCCAAGCAATAAATAACCCATCAGGTTGATTATGTTGCTCGTATGCTATTGGTTTATAATGCGCGCTCACACCATATTTTCCCAGTAATTCGATTATCTTTTCCGGTTTAAACCATTGCTCCCATGGTTCCAATTTCAATACTCCAAGTTTAGCAATATTTTTATCTATAATAATTATTTTTCCATGAGGCTTAAGAATCCTGACCAACTCTTTTAGGGCATTTTCAATCATTAGTGAATGCTCAAGCGCTTCCACGCAATAAATACAATCAAAATATACATCCGGATATTTTATATCGAGAATGCTTCCGCATTTTGTTTTTATTCCCTCTGGACAAAATTTGAGCATTTTTTCGGAAATATCCAATCCGTAAAGTTGCGAATTTGGAAATCGCTCGTTTAAAACCCGAAGAAACCGTCCCCTGCCACATCCTACATCTATTACCTTTTTACCAGTTAAATCTCCAAGGAAAGATAATATTTCTTGCACTCTACCATCATTTTCATCTATTGATTCAGGAAACATATCAACCTCTAAATTAAACGCTGTCTTTATTCTCCAGTAATGGGCATCAAGAAAAAATTTTGCCGCCCAACTTATTTCCTCTTTTGTGAAATAATTTGCTCCCTTTCCATAACTACCGTAAAATCCACCACTTCGGTCCTGAACTTTTTCTAAATAACGCAACGCCTTATCCGCATATTCTGCCATACCGAGCTTATACCATATAACTGCGAACTGCGCTAATCCCGGTAAACATACCCAGGATACATTCTTATATCCTGGAACACTTCCATCTTCCTTTTGCAATGTTGCTATATTCTCCATTGCTTTTTTTGCTATGCCAATCTCACCTAAATCGCAAAGCGCTTCAATAATATAGGCATAGAAATGAGATAAAGTATTGAATTCTACTAAATTTTTCTTGTATTTATAATAAACTAAAACACGGCGTGCGGCATCAACATACTTTGGTTCATTGAGCTTTTCCCCTGCCTTAATAAGCGGAGGTAAAACATAAAGGTGAATTCTATCATCGGCAATATCCCCCCACATTTCCGTTGAAGGTGTGGACATTTGCCCATTTAGCTGTATCTGTGTCAGAATCCAGTCGCATGCCTTTCTCATAGGCTTTTCAACTTCTGGTAAATCATCCAAGGCTGATATGAAACCGCGCACCACCTGACCTGTATCAAAGGTATACGGAACTCCATCAGGCGCCGAGAATGAGCCATTTTCATTCTGCTGCTTAATTAACCATAAGCATAAATCCCTTGCTATTTTTTTCTCACCCCATTGATAAAGAACAGGTATTATATACCCGGTGACTTCAGGATAAGGGATTTTTTTCTCTGAGCTTATTACTACCCCTCCTTGTACTTGGTTGTTTTCTAACCATTTGATTGCTTTTGAATATGTGGATTTTTTTTGATTTGCTCTTCGAAATTTTATTTTCATAATAATCCTTTTGAACGAGCGAGAAATATTTATGATTATATTTTTCAATTTCTTTTTTAACAACAAGCAAAATCTGACACTTAATGCTTCTAAATATAGTGACTTATCGTTAGTAAACAGCATAATAGGCCTTCTATAATCCTTTGATTCAGATATTAAATAAGAAAATTTATAGTTCAGTATAGTTTTAATGTAATTGGCTTCGGTCCTCCAGTTCTTCCTCACAGGATAATATCTTTCTTGTGTGGCAAATTCGATCAATAGTCCTATAGGAGAAAGTTTTTTTAAATCTTTTAAACAATTTTCTTTATTCTCAATATGGTGATAGACGGACATTAATGAAACAAAATAATTGAAATCGGAATGTCGCTCCATATATGGGATTTTTATGAAGAGGTTTTCATTACCACACACTACGTTATAAAATGACACTTTTCCCATATCCAATATAAATTTTAAGGCATTTGCAAATATTACATAATTATTAAAGGCTTCTATACCTATGGACCTTATAACTTTTTTTAGCTTCGCAATTTCAAAACAAAAGTTACCTATATTACTTCCAACATCCATATATATTAAATTCCTATATCGAATGCTTATAAGATTACACATGAGCTTGATCAACTTTTCTCTTTCATCACCTAAAGGTCTGTGTCCTTGGATTTTTAAATTCCCAAAATTAACAGATTGGTAAATCCTTTCATCAGGTTTCTGATAAATATCCCTGTTGAACTGACAGGAATTGTCAAATTTACATTCTCTAGAAAACGATTCTAACTTTTCTATAAGGGATCTATTAAATAGTCGTCTAAGCCTCAATAAACATGTGTACCCTTTTATGTCATTTTTATCAATTATTGGCATTTCACCAACATCTCCATACTTGTTCTTACCAATATTATCAAGAGAATATTCAAATTTAACATCTTGATGAAAATAACGTGTTTCTCCGAAATCGATCACAACAGGTCTTTTTTTTCTAAATCTTATGTTTTTTTCGTGAATATCTGTATGGATAATAGAGTTTTTGAAAAGATTTCTTACAAAATCTTCAATTTCATTGTAAGTTTTTATAGTCTCTTCTATGTTCAATGTTTCTATTATTTCCTCGAATGATTCAAGCCATTCCATAGCGAGAAAACCAAATTCTTCTGCTTCTTCATAAAATAAAATCTCCGGGGTATCTTCTTTAGAAATTTTTTTTATCTCTGTTATAAAATTATATTCATTCTTTATAGAAGGAATTTCTATGAAAGATTCTTCTCCTTCCAACTTGCTCTCTACATTTATGTTTAAACTCATAGCTTTTAGAAATATTTTTTGTGTTGTTGTTTTAATTTGAAAGAGCGATGAGCCCCCTCCAGGTTCCCACTGTCTCTCTAATTGTCTGAGTTCATATCCCTCATTTATGTATTTCTTGATAACCTTTTTAAGAAGAAGACTTTTGGTTGTTATCATCCCAAAATATTTTTTTTTATTTTCTAACGCTGCTTGAGAAAATTCCATATTTTTTTCCAACAATTACTTTTATGTAACTTTAAGCTTAATATATGTTCATAGTAGTTACGTTCTAGTTTCTCAATTCTTGTTTTTTTAAACCTCTCAATGCTCTCTCTTGTATTTTTCTTAATATATTTTCGTAGCTGCTTGTCATTACACGCTGCTCTAATCATCTCAGCGAGCACTTGTTGATTCTCATAATCTTTAACAAGAAATCCGTTTTCCTTATGTTTAATGTACTCGTTCATAGGTGCAATATCAGAAGTTACCACTATAGCCTCACAAGCAAGCGCTTCTATAAAAACTATACCAAAACCTTCCCGTCTACTGGGAACACACATACAATCTGCCCAGGAATAATAAGGGGGAAGTTCTTCATTTGGAATTGATTCTATAAAATAACATTGTTCCTTCACACCCTGCTCTTCTGCCAATTTTACATATTCCTTTATATTACCTCTTCCCACTGCCAATAAACAATATTCTTTACCTAATATGCCCAATGATTTTATTAATGTATCAAGATTTTTCTCTTCACTTTTTCTACCAACATGTAATATCTTGTGTTTGAACGGATATTTTCTGTTGAGGTCTTCGATTTTATCCTCAGGATACGGATACATTATATCAAAATCCACCCTATTCGGAAGTATCCACACTCTATCAGATCTCTTGAATTTAGTTAAAACAAGTTTTTTCACTGCTTCCGATACGCAAAAAACAATATCTGCTTTTTTTATTGTATTATGTAACAATTCCGGATTTGTATCATGCACCGATACTATCACAGGCACTCTATTGACTTTGTTTTTACAAGCCATATCACATGCCCAGTAACCACCATAAGCTCTAACGACATCTATTTTGTAATCTATTAAGCGCTTCTTAAATTCTCTGGGTTTGGTAGGAATTATTTTCATTCCAGCTTTGTAATATTTCTTATCTTCTAAGGGAGAAAAGACAAAAACTTCGTCAAATATCTGGAGAGGATTAAAGTAACTTTGGAGGTATCTATCTGATTTATGACGATATGCCGTTAAAGGATCACTCGGGATTACTACCAATCTTAATTTTTTGCTAATCATATATACGATATTGAAAACTATCTTTCCATAGAAAAATAACTTCTATCAATGACGAATGCGCGTTCCAGTATTTTTTTAAAATATTGGAAAGACGAGGAAAACTTTCCTTTCCATGATACCAATTACTCTCATTCAAAAGAATATCAAAAGGGTTCGTATCTTCCGTTGCTTTCCACCTTTTGCTTTGTTTATCCCATTCTGGGTGTTGTCCAAATGGTCTGTCTTCAAAAGCTCTCTTTTTAAAAAAGAAAATTGTATTATTATATTCTATTATTAACCATCTATGATAGGACCTTCCGAATAACAACTCAGAAAACATTGATGGAGTTATTATTACTCCTGCTTTCGCAATTCTTATCATCTCCTTACAGGCACTAGCTGGGTCTTCCAGGTGTTCAAATACATGATGACTGTAGGCAAAGTCATACTCCTTATCTCTAAAAGGAAGTGGCTTATCAATTCCGGTATTTATAAATGTTATTCCTCTCTTTTTTATTCTTTCGATGTCAATCTTATTCCCAACTCCCAATGATCTCTGCATCGGATCCAAATATAAATCAACTCCAACTGTAGCTCCTTGCACAGGATTATTACCGCAACCTAGATCGATTATCTTCTCCGACTCCTTTAATTTCTTTTGTACCAATAGCCATCTCTTGTCTAACTCTTCTTTCAAACTCCTCTTTTTTCTATTATTGTTTATTAATTTCAGAATTCTTTTGTGAGATTTTCGAATTAGACTCTTTAAATCATATTTATTACTCATAGCTCTCTACTTTCCAGCTTGTCGGCAGTTTTATTGAGCCACGAGCATTTTTCGCTCTGCCAACCACAAACCTATATGCCATATTATGCCAGTCTACTAAATTATTAACATCTTCCTCTGCTATTATAGCAGAACATAGGTAACTATTGATCGGCAGGTGAAAATGAGGAATGTTAATTTTTATCTTTAATTTCCCCAAAGGAAGCTTATCAAATTTTACCTCTTCATAATCACTATTTGCACAATACATAAAACCTCTATCATCGTAGAAATTAACACCAAAAACAGGATTACTTAATTCCTCTCGAATTATACATTCAAGCAAAATATTAAGTTCCTCCCCAGATTCAATAAAAGACACTTCATTCCAATTTCGATCAAAAAACTTAACAGAAACCACTTCGCCTTTACTTGGTGATTGAGACTTGCTTACATCTGCAACGTTAAATTTACTCACCCTCTCTTCTAACGTCCTTTTTATATAAAAACTTATTGCCTCTTCACTTGACCCCAAAAATTTTACACTTCCCTCATCAATATACAAACATTTTTGAGTTTGTTCTCGGATCGTATATTCATTATGTGATACCAGAATTATTGTAGTACCCATCTTCTTTATATCGTGCATCTTTTGATAACATTTAATTTGAAAATCTTTATCCCCCACCGCAAGAACTTCATCAACTAAAAGAACATCTGGGTCACAGTGTACCGCAACGGAAAAACCAAGCCTGACAAACATGCCACTGGAATAGAACTTCACAGATACATCGAGAAAATCTCCAATATCTGCAAAAGCTACTATCTCATCAAATTTTTTATTCACGTCATCCCTACTCATCCCCAGAATCGCACCATTAAGATAAATATTTTCTCTGCCACTCAACATCGGATGAAACCCTGCTCCAACGGCAATCAAAGCACCCACCTTGCCTTTAATTGATATTCTTCCTATATCCGGCCAGAATATACCATTCAACATTTTTAGCATCGTAGTCTTACCTGCTCCGTTTGGACCTATGATACCAAGTGTTTCTCCTTTCTTAACTTCGAAAGAAACATCATCTAACGCCCAAAACTCTCCTTTTCTGAGCAGAGAAGAATTCGAGCTCATACCAAAAGCGTTCCTTGTAATATCTCTAACACCATAAAACATAGACCTTTTTAACGACTTGCAATATTTTTTCGAAACATTTTCAACTTTGATTACGAAATCGTTATTCATATTTAATCACCGCAACCACAGATTCCACAGATTTTCACAAGATTCTTCTTTTTGTTTCTAAACTTTTCGTTCCAAAATTG
>CAZRYJ010000029.1:0-19229 GCA_964604245.1 uncultured bacterium
GAATTGCAGACGTTGTTGCCATCGCCAATGAATGCCAGCTTCACATCTTCAAGTTTCCCCTTCTTTTCGTATATTGTCTGGAAATCCGCAAGTATCTGGCAGGGATGCTCCAAGTCGGAAAGACCGTTTATAACAGGTATACTTGAATTCTCGGCAAGACCCGTAACGGTTGAATGCGCAAAAGTTCTTGCCATAATTCCGGAAGCCCATCTTGAGAGATTCTTTGCTATATCTTCGACGCTTTCTCTTTTTCCGATACTAATATCAGCAGGCGCGAAATAAATCCCCAAACCTCCGAGCTCGTAAATGCCGGCCTCGAATGTAAACCTGGTCCGCAGAGACGGTTTCTCAAAAAGCATAGCAAGGACTTTGCCTTTAAGAGGCTGTTTTTCCATCGCTTCTTCTTTTTCCTCTTTTAGTATACAGGCATCTCTGATGATTTCCAGAAATTTTACTCTATCAATATCACTGATTGAAACAAAATCCCTTTTCATTTCTCCTCCTCTTCCCTCTTACCGTATTCCATTTGATATTTCAATAAATCTCCCCTGGAGAGATAATCTATTATCAATACACCATTAAGATGGTCTATTTCGTGCTGTATCATCCTTGCTATAAGACCCTCCACCTTATACTCCACTTCTTTTCCATCCGCATTAAATCCTCTGACAAGAAGAGCTTCTGCCCTGGTAATCTCCACAGTTGCAACGGGGACGGAAAGGCATCCTTCACCCATTACATCTTCTCCATCCGCTTTTATTATTATCGGATTCACCAGAACTATCTGTCCTTTCTCCTCATCCGATCTTCCAACCAACACCTGGCTTGCCACTCCTATTTGATTGGCGGCAAGACCAATACCTTCTTCATCTGTCATAGTTTTAAGCATTTTCTCAACCAGATGGTGAATGCTGGAAAAATCTTTTACCTCTTTGGCTTTTTCATGTAAAATTGAATCCGGATAAACTCTTAGCTTACCCATCTTTAGTTATCTTTAAATGTAACTCTTTTAATTCTTCATCATTTACCGGGCCCGGAGAACCTTCCATAAGACCAAGACCGCTCAGAGTTTTAGGAAACGCAATTACATCGGTAATCGAATTTTCTCCGGCAAGAAGCATGCATATTCTATCAAAACCCAATCCCATTCCACCATGCGGGGGAGCTCCGAGAGTTAGCGCTTTTAATAAAAAGCCGAATTTATTCATAGCTTCTTCCTCACTCATACCGATAATTTTCATCAGCTTCAATTGAACTTCCGGATTATGACATCTGATGCTTCCCGAAACCAACTCCACGCCGTTAAGCACCAAATCATACTGTTTTCCTGTTACCTCACCGGGATTCTTTTCGATATCTTTCGCATCAGTGATGGGTTCTGTAAATATATGATGACAGGGAATCCAGCAGTTGTTTTCCTCGTCCCATTCGAAAATGGGAAAATCGGTTACCCACAGAAATTTCCAACCCTCTCCAATTAAATTCAACTTTTTTCCAAGAGCATTTCGCAGGGCACCGAGAGGACCAAGAACTTCCTGTACCTTATTCCCCGCAATCAGGAAAAGAGTTTCTCCTGCTTTTAAATCGAAAACGCTGCAATCCTTAAAATATTTTACAAATGAACCTTTATAATTATTTTCGTCATTTATTAAATATAAAAGACCCTTTGCTCCTGATTTCTTAACGATTTCTTCCAGCTCATTTATTTCACTTCGGCTAAAAATACCCTTTACTTTAATCCCCTTTATTTTCTCGGCGGAGTTCAGAATTCCGAAATCACCACTTTTCCCCGCCTCATTATAATCATCTATAATAAGAGGATTCCTGAGATCCGGTCTATCAGTGCCATATTTCTCCATAGCTTCCCCGTAAGTCAATTTAGGGAATGGTGTGGATATTTTCTCTCCCAATCCTTCTTTTAGAAAAGCAGCCATCAAATCTTCTCCAACTGCAAAGACATCTTCCTTTTCCACAAAAGACATTTCAAGGTCTATCTGAGTAAATTCAAGCTGCCTGTCTCCTCTCATATCTTCGTCTCTGAAAGACTTTGAAATTTGATAATATCTATCGAATCCGCCGACCATAAGAATTTGTTTGTATAACTGCGGAGACTGAGCCAGAGAGTAAAATTTACCACTTTGAAGCCTGGAGGGAACAAGGAAATCACGGGCACCCTCAGGCGTCGGTGTTGCAAGAATGGGTGTTTCAACTTCCAGAAAATCTTTTTCATTCAAAACTCTTCTTGCTGCCTGCATTAACTTATGACGAAGAACAAATCCTTTTAATGTTTTATTTCTTCTAAGGTCAAGGTATCTGTACTTAAACCTTAATTCTTTTTCTGCCTGAAGGTCTTCCTGTACTACGAAGGGGGGAACTTCCGAAGCATTTAGAACTTTTAGACTTGAAGCATCGACTTCGATTTCCCCTGTATTCATATCTTTGTTTATCATATCGGTAGGTCTCTTCCTGACTTTACCGCGCAGGGCGATTACCCATTCCAGACCCAATTTTTTCACTTCTTTAATATCAAAAGCTTCAACAGAAAACACAACCTGCGTAACACCGTATCTATCCCAGAGATCGATAAATATTATTTCACCGTGATCACGGATTTTTCTGACCCATCCGGCTACAGAAACAATCTTACCGGCGTCTTTTGCTCTTAACTCTCCGCAATTTACATCTCTTAACATTTTAATTCCTTTATTATCTTATCAACATTCATGGAAACCTCTTTTTGTTCCCCTTTATCCATATTTTTCAACTGAACGATACCTCTTTTCCTCTCATCTTCTCCTATTATTATTACCCATTTTGCATTCTGCCTGTCTGCTTCTCTGAACTGGGCTTTAACGCTTCTTCTCATGGGATCTTTATCACACGAAAAGCCTTTTTCCCGTAAAAAATTTAATATTTTCCATCCCGCAAGATCCGACTCATTATCAAAAGTAACAAGATAAATGTCTACGCTTAATTTTTCTTCTTTCTCCGGTAAAAGCAGCATCATCCTGTCAATACCAACCGCGTAACCGGAAGCAGGAGTATCCTCTCCTCCCATAAATTTAATAAGCTCGTCATATCTTCCACCACCTCCCACCTCATTCTGTGAACCTAAATCGGAATGTATAAATTCAAAAACCGTCTTAGTATAATAATCGAGTCCTCTAACAAGATGATTGTCTATATTAAATCTAATTTTCAAATAATCAAGCCGATTTTCGAACTCTTCGAAGTGCTCTTTACATCCATCGCAAAGAAAATCTAAAGGGAGGGGAGCGTCTTTTATTTTTTCCCTGTCTTTTTTACAGTCCAATATTCGCAATGGATTCTTTCCGTATCTCCTGTTGCAATCCTCGCACAGACCGGTTAATTTTTCTTTTAAAAAACTCTTTAACTCACGAACAAAATCCTTTCTACACTTGGGACATCCGATTGAGTTTATATTGAGCTCTACTCCTTTAATATCTAATTCTTCAAATATATCCAGAGCTGATTTTACTAGCTGGGCATCGGTTTCGGCAGAGCCCGAGCCGATCACTTCGGCGCCGAATTGTCTGAACTCACGGTATCTTCCCTTTTGAGGTCTTTCCTGCCTGAACATACGCTCGATATAGTAAAACTTTTGCAGAGCACCTCTGTTAAAAAGACCATGTTGAAGGAACATCCTGACTACCGAAGGGGTACCTTCCGGCTTCAAGGTAAGACTCCTGCCTCCCATATCCTCGAAAGTAAACATTTCCTTTCGGACGATATCAGTGCTCTCTCCGGTTGATTTCCTAAAAAGGTCGGTAGACTCAAAAGTGGGGAATTTAACTTCCCGGAAATTATAACTTTCCATTTTTCCCCTGATAACATCTTCTGTTTTTTTCCACTTGATTGCTTCCTCAGGTAAAATGTCTCTTGTTCCTTTTACATTCTTAAAATTCGATTTGTAACTCATATTTTAAAAAACTCCATTTTTAACTTAAAACCCAATATGCGATTCCTACACCGGACAAATTAAAAACAAAATCATAAATACTTACAACCCTGCCGGGAACATAATACTGACTTAACTCATTTACTGCCGCAAACAGCAAAATAACGAATATGAATTTCCAATTCTTCTTTCCAAACCCAAAAAAGAAAAAAAGCATTAAAACAGAAAAAAGAAAAAGATGGGAAAGCTTATCCAACCCAAAAACGTCAACTTCTGGAATAACACTCAAAGGGAAAGAAGTGGCAGCAATCAGAATAATTAACCACAAAAAAAAGGGAACGCGTCTCACTGGCCAAAACTCTCCTCTTCTTTTTTTATTAATTTTCTGATTCCTTCTATGGAATCCATGCTTAAAAGATTTTCTCTGAAGGTAGTAAAATTCATTAATCTGTAAAATATAGAAAGATACTTCAGATGAAGATCCTTACTCGTCGTTGAAGAAAGAAAACAGAAAATGGAAATAGGGACACCGTCAAAAGAATCGTATTTTACAGGGGTATTTGCAACAAGGATGGATAATTCTTGTTCTTCCCTGTTTTCCTGTTTTTTATATAAAACGACTCCCTTGCCTATCCCAAAAGAGTATTTTTCTTCTCTTTTTAAAAAATAATCTGTGCTTTTAGTTTTTCCGACCCACGACAGGATTTTAGTAAGAGCTTCTTTGCTGCTCTCGATATCTTCCTTTTTGAAATTTGTAAGGCTCTCCCAGATCATCTATAAGATGTACCTGCTTAAATTCTCATCACTAACTATTTTTTCGAGTTCATTTTTTACGTCTTCTTCTTCGATAAAAATCTTCTTCTCCTTTAAATCAGGCATTTCAAAGAGATAGTATTCCAGCAAAGCATTCATTACTGTCTGCAGTCTCCTTGCGCCTATATTTTCACTAATCTCATTCACTCTCTTCGAATAATCAGCGATTAAAGTTAAAGCTTCTTCGCTAAAACCAAGCTCAAACCCTTCGGATTTAAATAAAGCTTTATATTGTTTAACAAGAGAATTATCCGGTTCAACAAGAATCCTGCGAAAATCCTCCCTGTTTAAGTCCTTAAATTCTACCCTGATTGGAAATCTTCCCTGTAACTCAGGAATAAGATCAGAGGGAGAAGTAGAAGAAAAAGCTCCAGCTGAGATAAAGAGTATATGATCCGTATCTACGGGTCCGTATTTTGTGTTGACCGTTGTTCCTTCCACAAGAGGTAGAAGATCTCTCTGGACACCCTGCCTTGAAACGTCAGGTCCAGCTTTCGAATCGCCGCCTATAATCTTATCTATCTCATCAATGAATATTACCCCCGAGTTCTCAGTTTTTCTCTTACTTTCCTCGATAACCTCATCTCTATCTATCAGCTTATCCGATTCTTCCCTTAAAAATATCTCTCTGGCTTCAGCAATAGTAACGAATTTCTTTTTGGTAGATTTAGGCATCAAATTTGAAAAAGCATCCTGAACACCTAAGCTCAATTGCTCGGGACCTACAGCACCAAGGATTTCAATGAAAGGTTTGTCTTGTTTTTTAAGATCAAGCTCGATTTTCCTGGTCTCGAATTCTCCGTTTTTTAATTTTTTTCTCATTTTCTCTCTACTTTCATCCATAGTCTCTCCGACGTCACCACTTGGTACGAGCAAATCAAGAATTTTTTCTTCCGTAAGCTTCAGGGCTTTCTCCCTGACTTCTTCTATTTTGCTTGATTGCACAATCTTTACGGCAACATCCATAAGGCTTCTTACCATCGATTCCACATCCCTACCCACATATCCCACCTCGGTAAATTTTGAGGCTTCCGTTTTAACAAAAGGAGCGCTCATAATAAGAGAAAGGCGCCTTGCAACTTCAGTTTTTCCTACACCCGTAGGTCCGATCATTATTATATTGTTAGGATAAATCTCCTCCTCCATATCCCCTTTAACCTGCTGCCTTCTCCATCTGTTCCTTATAGCGATTGCAACGGCTTTTTTCGCGTCGTTCTGTCCGATTATATAACGAGCCAACTTCTGTACAATCTCTTTCGGTTTTAGCTCTATGTTATTGCTCATTCTTAAGCACCTCTATTGAAATATTGGCATTAGTATAAACACAAATATCAGATGCAAGCTTGATGGAAACCCCGACAATAGAGGGGGCATCAAGAGAAGAGTGCAGAAGTAATGCTCTGGCTGCGGATATTGCATATCCTCCCCCCGAGCCTATACCGATGAGACCATCATCGGGTCGTATAACTTCACCGCTTCCCGAAAGGATAAAGGACTCGTCACTATTCATAACACCTAAAAGAGCTTCCAATCTTCTAAGATATTTATCTTTCCTCCACTGTTTCGCAAACTCAATTACCGCCTTGGAAATATTTTTAGGATATTTGTTAATCTGATCCTCAAACATAGAACATAAGGCAAGAGCATCCGCCACCGATCCTGCAAAACCGGCAAGAACCTCTCCATCTCTCAACAATTGGATTTTTTTTGCATTAGCTTTCATTATGGTATCGGTAACGGTAACCTGACCATCGCTACCCATAGCAACAACTCCGTCCTTTCTAACTCCAAGGATTGTTGTTCCGTGTATGCTATTCACTATTCCTCCTGAGGTAACTGTTAATTTATAATTTCGTAGTTTGGCGGTTCTTTAATTATCTTAATATCATGCGGATGACTTTCTGTAAGTCCGGCATTGGTAACCTGGATGAATTTAGCTTTCTTTTTGAGTTCTTGAAGACTACATGCCCCTACATATCCCATACCTGAACGTAGTCCTCCTTCAAGCTGAAAGAGAACCTCGCTAACAGGACCCTTATAAGGAACTCTGGAAACCACTCCCTCGGGTACCAGTTTTCCGGTCTGAAAATAACGATCTTTACTTCCCGCTTCCATGGCATCAACCGATCCCATACCCCTATAAACTTTAAACCTTCTGCCCTCCAGAAGAATCGAATCTCCCGGAGCCTCATCGCTTCCCGCCAGAAGCCCGCCAATCATTACCGAATCTGCACCTCCCGCGAGAGCTTTTGTTATATCCCCTGAAAAAGTAATGCCTCCGTCCGCAATTATCGGCACTTTGCCTTTTACGGCTTCTGCCACGTTCCTAATTGCCGTTAATTGAGGAACACCTATTCCGCTTATAACCCTCGTTGTACAAATAGACCCGGGGCCGACTCCAACTTTAACCGCATCAACATTAAACTTCAGTAAATCTTTTGCAGCTTCTCCGGTTACTATATTCCCGACAACCAGGTCCCTGTCGCAAATCTTCCGCAACATCTTAGTAATATCAAATACTTTCTTCGTATGCGCATGAGCCGTATCGACAACCAGACAATCAACCCCCGCACTTAAAAGCTCTCTAGCCCGCTCCGGGGTATCATCACTTATGCCAACAGCAGCACCGCAGTACAGTCGACCTTCTTTATCTATATTGGCTCGGGGAAACTCTTTCCTTTTTAGAATATCTCTAAGAGTTATTAATCCTACGAGTTTATCATTTTTGTTCACCAAAGGTAGTTTCTCGAATTTATGTTTTCTGAAAAGTTCCTTTACCTGTTCTATAGAAACACCCTTTTTTCCTGTGATCAGTTTACCTCTTACCGTCATAACCTCTTTGACTTTTTTATTTTTATCATCCTCAAATATCAAATCGCTTTTTGTTATTATTCCTTTTAATTGCCCTTTATTATCAACTACAGGCACTCCAGAAATATTATGGTATTTCATCAATTCTTCTACTTCTCTAATAGTAACAGAGGCAACAACTGTTATAGGATCAGGTATAAGAACACTTTCGAATCTTTTTACTTTCCGCACTTGAGTCGCCTGGTCCTCTATAGAGAGATTCTTGTGAATAATCCCGAGCCCACCCTGCAGTGCAACCGCTATAGCCATTTCATCTTCGGTTACCGTATCCATAGGTGATGAGACTATAGGAAGAAAAAGGTTGATATTTCTACTAAACTTACTGTCAATATTCGTATCGTTCGGAATAACATCCGAATAACCCGGTGCAAGGAGCACATCCGCAAAGGTTAAGCCTAAATCAAAAGGTCTTTCTTTTCCCAAACAATTTCTCCTTCAGGCACTTTGCCTTTAAAAACTATATTTGCCTCTCCCGTAAGCCAGAGCCTATTACTGCTTTCTCTTACAGTTTCAAACTCTCCGCCAATCGTTTTAACTTCAAGTTTGTTTTTTCCGGTTTCCTCCATCACGAAAAACGACATACTGGCAATCCCCGAAGAACAGGAAAGCGTCTCTCCCTCAACACCTCGCTCAAAAACTCTCATAAAAACGGACCCATCTTTCTCCCTGAACCAATCGACATTATTCCTGCCGGGGATAGCATTTGAAAGTTTAGCTCCCTGCCCCTCAACGTCAAGCTCTTCTACATTCTCCGTCGGAATAACATAATGCGGAACACCACATCTAACGATCGCACCATTATCTCTTCTTTCCAAAATACTAATCTCGGGCATCAAAGCAGATACCGTATCATTATCGTTGTAAATAAGTCTGACCGTTCCGGCTTCAGTTTCCAGCTCATCTTCTTTTTCGACTTTACCCTGAAGGTAAAGCAAGCGAAAGAAAACCCTTACTGCGTTTCCACAAAAGGGCACATTACTTCCATCAGGATTGTAGAATATCATCTTCTTTCCGTCCATAACCACAAGACCGTCTCCTCCGATACCATACCTTCTTTTTAGAATACTGGAACAAAGCTTCGAATAATCATAGCCTTTAAGATAAGAGGTCAAAACAAAATCGTTACCGCCACCTTCTCCTTTAACAAAATCAATCATCATTTACTCTCCAGCAAAGCAAAATCTTCCAGTACGATCTGCATAATTTTAGAGTCAATTTCTTTTTTCTTTTCAATAAATCCTTCCAGAATAGCATTTTCACATATTATATTAATCATTCGCGGCTTACCACCGGAGTATCTATGTATTAATTCTAAAGAATCACCAGTGAAAGGCAAAGATTCTCCACCGGCAACCTTTATTCTGTGACTAATATATGCTTTAACAGATTCCAAACTCAAAGGTTTGAGAGTGGTCCTTATAGCAGTTCTCTGGTATAAGGCTTCATCCTGTTTCAGATTCACTTCCATCTCCGGCAAACCAAAAAGTACAAAATTCAGCAAATGTTGCGACTGAGTTTCAATATTGAGAAGTCCGCGAATCTCCTCCATCGTATCTTTACCCCGTAGCATGTTACCTTCATCTATTAAAGCAACCACTTTTTTGTTCTGATCATGATATTCCTGCAGTTTCTCATACAGCCCGGATATTATCTTCTCTCTGTCATTACCTTTATTCCCAACTCCCAATTGCAAAGAGATTTTTTTAAGAAACCATCCTGCTGAAATATCGGGATGGATTATAACGAGAAGCGAAACTTCGTAAGAATCATCCGAAGCCAACATATTGAGCATTCTTCTCGCCATGGTGGTTTTACCCATTCCTATATCAGCCACAACCAGCGAAAGCCCTAATCTGTTCTCGATTCCATGAAAGATTTTCTGCAAAGCTTTGGAGTGCTGGGGACTATCGTAGTAAAACCTTTCATCCGGAGAAGTTGAAAACGGCTTCTCTTTAAAACCGAAAAAGCTTTCGTAATCCATATTGTAGTAATTAATACATCTAAAATCCCTTTTGTCAAGGATTAAGATACACGTAAACAACCTGTTTTTAAACACTAAACACACAGAGATTTTTTGTTTTTTTTCGCTAACGGCTAAAGGCGAAAAGCTAAATTCAACAACAAATTACACCAATAGCACGAATATATTGCACTATTATTAGTATTATGACTTTAGACCAATATACATTCTTAACATAAGTGTTTTTTTATAAAAATTATTCTCTATATACTTGCCATATAAAGCTTTTACTATACCATTCCTACGTTTCCCTGTGGTGTTTCCGAAAAACCCACCTTGACAAGTTTCATAAAGTACGTATACTTAAGTACATATGAAGGGGATGTGCCTATTAATATTCTAATCCTTTTACTCTCAATAAGCTCCAATTTCGACTCAATACCTTCACCTCAATTAGTGGGTGACAGCTTTTGCGTAGCTATTTATGCAACTGACAGTTCAAGTTTTTTCTGTTCTCTCTCTGTCGAACCAGCCGATTACCACCTGGAAATATGCGGGGAAAATGACAATATAATCAATTTCACCCACGGCACATGGCAGGGATGGGTAAAGATTTTAAGTGCCGCAGATTCGTTAAACCTATGCTGCTCGGATCTTGAAAGTAAAGATTTCTCTCTCAGCAACAAATTTAAAGTAACAGAGAAAGTTACTCTTAGCCAACTAAGACAGGCAGCTACCAGCGATTCCATTTATATATATCCTAACCCACTCAGAACAGAACACAACGCTACTAATATCGACTATTATTTAAGCGAAGATGCCCATGTTTCAATAATGATATTTGATAAGTTTGGAAATTTGGTTTGGAATACGGAAACGGATGAAACCGGAGGCGCTAGGAGCGCCGAATGGGATGGGACGGATAATAACGACAATAGAGTTTTTTCCGGTGTATACATTGTATGTATTAAAGCAACAAATCAAACTCAAACAGTCGCCCAGTATGTGGGCAAAATAGCCGTTATAAGATAAGAATAATATGATTAAAAATAGTAAATTATTAAGGTTTGCTGTTTTATTTATTCTTTTTTCATTAAAAGGAAATGCTAACGCAGGTGCGAATTTTTTAGGATTCGGAGCGGGAGCAAGAACAATGGGCATGGGAAGATGCGGAGTTGGATTGGCGGATGACGCGTCTGCTCCTTATTATAACCCGGCAGGACTATCTCAGGCTAAACCCCAGGAATTACTATTTATGCATAGCGCTCTTTTCATGGGGACGAGTTACGAATACTTTTCTTATGTCTTGCCAACAGCAAAATCCGGTTCTTTTGCTTTTTCTTTCGTACAGGCTCGCACCGGGGGAATAGAAAACAGAGATGAAAGCAATACACTTTTAGACGAATTCGGATTCGGAGAAACGGAAACTGCCGGAATTCTCTCTTACTCGAGAAATCTAATCGATTTCTTATCTTTTGGAATAAATTATAAAATACTGTCCCATGCGATTTCCCATTGGAGCTCAAGTGGACAGGCCATTGACATCGGATTTTTGCTTTTCCCCGAGAGATCTTTCTCTGCCGGTTTCACAATAAAGAATTTATTAGAACCTTCTTTTACCTTAATATCGGAAACAGAACACTATCCCCTTGGATTCAGCGCTGGGGTAAGCTGTAAAACTTTTGACGACAACTTAATATTTGTCGGCGATGCCGGTTGGCAGAAAAACAGCGAACTGCAACTAAACGGAGGTTTAGAATATAAAACAAACAATCTTCTCAGTTTGAGATTAGGGGCGGACTACAATTATTTCTCTTATGGAGTAGGTTTTTCTTTTCCTGTCTCAAGAAACACATTGAGAATCGATTATGCTTTCCAGCAACATCATCAGTCTGAAGGAATATTATCTCCCAATCACAATTTTTCCCTGACGTTCAATTTCGGCGGTTTTAGAGCAAAGTTATATCCCGATAAAAAAGTTTTTTCTCCGATGGCTGACGGAGAAAACAATATCCTCTGGCTAAACAAAGAAGTAATGACAAAAGATGAAATTGAGGAATGGAAGCTGTCAATAAAAAATAGCTGGGGAGAAATAGTAAGGTCTTACGAAGGTCGGGGAGAACCTCCGGTGCGATTTTACTGGGACGGACGGGATAACGGCGGCAAACTTGTTCGTTACGGCGATTATCACTACAAATTCAAAGTAACGGAAAAGAATGGAAGAGCGTATACTTCAAGTGGTAAACTGGTTACAATAAAAACCGCAGGACCCCAGGAGAGATTTCTTATAGAAGAAGAATGGGAAGGATTAGAAAAAGATATATACACAGGAGAAGAAATCGAGTTCGAAAAAAAGCCTGAAAGCAAAAAAGAAACTAAATCAAATGAAAAAAACAATAAACCAGCAAATAAGGAATAAAAATGAAGAGATTATTTTATTTTTCAATTCTATTCGTTTCTTTGACCTTAACCTCACAAAGGTTAGAAAGGAATTCTTACATTGATATTCCCTCCGCAAATTTTAACGAGGGTCTATTCGTAAACTTTAACGGAAATTATCCTTTTAGCACTGACCGAGGTTACGGCTTTGATCCTAATGTTGGAATTGAATTTTCAAAAGCAGGAATGAATTTTGGACTCAATTGGTTTGCAGGCACTGACTTCGGACTTGATCTGGCATATCGATTTTATAAAACAAAAAATACTTCCCTCACCTTCGGGATAGACAACATAGCATTCAGCAAATATATCTCGCCCCTGGGTTCGGATACAACTTTCAGAGATGAAATATACGACGAACGACCACCTGAAGCGTGGTCATTTTACTTTGTTGGCAGTCGAAAACTCGGTAAGCGTTTCGAATTGACTGCCGGTTTGGGAAGAGGGAAATTTGTCGGTTACGGACCCCGCAGTTGTCTACCCAACACGGACATATTTTATTCTGATAAACATGAGAATTTTTCCCTTGGGCTCTTCCTTGGAACAAAATATTCCGTAAAAGAATGGCTTGATATTTTATTGGAAGCTGATGGTAGGGACATCAGTCTGGGTGCACAGGGCAATTGGGGAAGACTTCAAGGAGAACTCTCAGTGACAAAACTTGAAGGTGTTCTCTTTGGAGGAGAAGAAACCCATTCACCCAGAATAAACGGTACCTTTTCTTTCAAATTGCCCTTCTTTGAAGGCAAAAAAGAAAAAGATAAGTGGAAACCTGTGATAGCAGGAGATAGAATATTTTTCGGTGAAGATTTCGAAGATATGGAGGTCACGGGAATGGTTCCACAACAAATTGATGATTTAGAAAAACTAAGGACTATTACTTCGGAAGATTATAAATCGGCTACTCCCGAAGCCATAAAGCTCTTTATCGGAGCAACGGAATTGTTCGAAGAGGAAAAATACAGTGAGGCCAGAGTAAAATTCGAGAAATCTCTTAAAGGTTTAGGGGAGTACAGGCTGGAAGCTTTATACAGAATCGGAGAATGTTATTATAACACAGGTAATTATAAAAAGGCGCTGTCAATATTTTACAATATTATCAGTGAAACAAGGGGTACTTATCTTTACCCTGAAAGTATCTATGCAATAACTTCCTGTCATATCGCGCTGGAAAACTGGGATGAAGCACAAAGAAGTCTTTCTACATTAATCTCGGATTACCCTGGCTATAAAGACGCTGATAAGACGAAAGTAATAAAAGCAATAATTTCGTTTGGACAGAAGCATTATGAAGAAGTAACGGAGTTATTAAAAGAAATTGAAACAAAAGAGGCGCTTTTTTACAAAGCAAAAGCCTATTTCTTTATTAAAGATCCAAGAAGGGCGCTCGCTTCCTTTAAGAAAATAACTGACAATTATCCGGAAAGCCCCCTCGCCAGATATTCAGCATATTATATGGGAGATGTATTGTTTTTCACCGGCAATTACTCCGGAGCCCTTTATAAGTACGTTGAGTTTTTGGAAAAGTATCCCTATAGCAAATTAAAAGAATATGCTTCGTACAAATTAGCTGTTTGTTATTACAATGAGGACAATCACCTTAAAACAATAGAATACTTAAAACCCACCTTAAACAGTCAGGATATAATTCTCGCTGCCCACAGTAATTTTCTTTACGGCAAATGCCTCAAAAAATTGGACAGAAACGAAGAAGCCCTGAGCACCTTTACAAAAATCGTCTCGAATTTCCCGGAATTAAAAGTTGCCAGCCTTGCAAATATAGAAATGGGGCAAGTATTCCTCATAATGGGTGATACTGTTCAAGCTCGTATTGTTTATCAACAAATGTCTTCGAAATATTCTTCGGGAGAGACTATTGGCCTCGGAGATTATCTCGCGGGAGGGCTCTCTTTCACTGAAGGAGATTACCTGACCACAAAAAAACATCTCAATAAAATCTTGAGATATTATTGGGGATCAGATATAACCTGTCCTGCAATAGCTTTACTGCTTAGAACCTATAATAAAACAAGAGATTACACTCTTACAATCGCGCTGGGAAAAGCACTCTTAACAAAGGATGCATGCCAAAAGGGCGATATCTGGAAAGGCAGAGCTATGTTTAATCTTGCTGAAGCATACTATCAGGAAGACCAATATGAAAATGCAAAAAACTTATACCAGGAAATCATAAACGAATATAAATACATTGATCCGGAACTTCTTGCGGCCTCCCAGGCCGGTTACGGCTGGTGTCTTTTGCACGAAGATAGATTGGATATAACCGAAAACCAATTTACAAAGGTAATGACAGCGTACTCGATGGATACCACTGCCTTAATAAACGCCTCCTTTGGAAATGGAATAGCGTTATACAATAAACAAGAATATGAAGAAGCTCTAAACTTTTTTGAAAACATCGCTAAAATTTCATCAGACCATCCTTTAAAGCCCAAAGGTATGTTTTATGCAGGAAAGGCATATTATAACTTGGAGTATTACAGACAGGCAATCGATTCCTGGGAAAAAATACTGAAAGATTATCCCAAATCCAGCATTGCCCCTGACGCTGCTTATGAGATTGGCATGACTTATTTCCAGGCATTAAAATATGATCAAGCAGCGCCTTATTTCAAGATAGTAATAGATGAATACCCAAATTCCCCGAAGGTTCCCGAAGTTTTGCTAACGTTAGGCAACAACTATTACAATGGACAGGATTATAAAAAAGCAATCGACGCCTTTTCAAAATTCATTTCAATATATCCAAACGATACATTGGCGGAAGAAGCAAAGAAATCCCTTTCTTCGGCATACTATATGGCAGGACAGGCGGATCCGGAAATGCTTAAAAACTTTATAGAGCAGTTTCCTTCAGACCCCAAAGCCGCTCTTGCTCTATTCAATGTTGCCGTTCATTTCTATGAAGAAGGGAAGCAGGATAAAGCATTAGAGTCATTTCGGAAAGTGGTTATAGATTTCCCTGATACCGAATATGCTGAAGACGCGCAAGTAAACGTAATTAAAATTTTCGATGAAAAGAAGGAGCACAACAACCTCGTCAGCGAAGCCAATCTATTCCTTGAGTATTTTCCGGAAAGCCAAAAAGTACCGCTTGCATTATTCTATAGCGGCTCCGGGTACTTCTATCTGGGAGACTATGGAAAAGCCATAGAATCATTTAAGAAAATAATTGATGATTACCCTACAAGCGAATATGTTGTTACTGCAAAACACAATCTTAACCAGTGTTATAAAAGATTAGGAAGTACAGAAAGAGTAGAAGGAGTCTCCGAGGAATGATAGAAATGAATTTTTATTTTAAAAACCAAACGAGTTATAAAAAAGAAAGGAGTATTTAATGGCGGGAATAAGTTTTCTTCAACTTTTAAAAAACAGTTGGGCTATAGATCTGCTACTGGTTTTCTCAGTGATCGCATTAGCGGTTATACTGGAAAGATTATGGTCATACAGTAGATTAGGAATTGACGAAAAAGCACTCTTGGACAGAGTACAAAGCGCATTTAAAAGAGGCAATATACAAGAAGCAAGTTTCATATGCAAGTCTGTAAATCATCCTCTCGGTGAAGTTTTAGACGTTGGCATAAAAAATAAGGATTTACCCAGGGAAGATATTGCCGATTTACTCGATGGTGCCCTCATTGAGACGAAAAGCTACCTGGAAAGAAAGAACTCGGTTCTCAGCACTATAAGCTTCATTTCTCCGCTTCTTGGTTTACTGGGGACTGTTATGGGTATTATTAGAGCTTTCCACGATCTTTCCGTATCGGGCTCCGGAGGACCATCCGTTGTAATGGCTGGAGTGGCAGAAGCTCTTGTCTCTACCGCTATTGGAATTATTGTGGCTATACCGGCAGCTATATTCTACAATTATTTCATGAATAAAGTAAAAACTGTTCTCACCCAGATAGAATCGAATTCAAGAAAATTCCTCGCTTTTCTACATACTAATTCTCCGAAAAGGAAAACAGAAACTTTAAAGTTAGATTAAAGAATTAAAACTATGAGAAAAAGTATTATTGAAAGTTACGAAGATTCAGTAGGTAAAATACCAATTACCCCTATGATAAACGTAGCTTTGCTTCTGGTACTCTTTTTTATGATGACGGCTCCTGCTATTTTTATGTCGGGAATAAACGTTAAGAATCCCACCCTTGTCAAAGGGGTCTCGGCAATGGATGATACAGAATTAAAAGTAAATATATATATTGATTCAAAGAATCAGATTTACCTGAATGATAGACTTATCTCACGAGAAGAATTTCCTGATAGGGTAGCCGAATTGCTTGGGCGGAGCGTATCCAGAATAGTAACAGTGAGTGCTTACCCTTCAATACCTATACAGGAAGTGGTTACAGTTCTTGATATATCAAAACAAAAAGGTGCATTAAAATTAGTTCTTTTAAGGAGAAAAGGAAAATGAGAAACAACAGAATAACATCTGAAGAACAAAAAAGCGCAGAAATAATGATAACTCCTCTTGCGGATGTTAGCTTTACAATACTCATAACGCTCATGGTTTTAACCCCCGTTATCATGCTTTCTTCCAAACTCCACGTTAATCTCCCTACCGCTACTACTGTTGAACCTCCTACCGAAAAAAACATTACTATAACAATCACTTCGGAAAACGAAATTTCCGTAAACAATGAATTGGTTACTACCGCACAATTAGCTAACGTCCTTAAGTCAACAATAAGAAGGAATCCGAGTCATCTCGTCTTAATCAGAACCGATAAGGAACTGGAAACCGGAACGGTTATGAATATGATAGCTCTTGTGAAAAAACTTGGAGCGAAAAGTATTTCAATTGCAACAATTCAGGGATAAAAATGATCGATTCTTCTGAAGGATTTTTTGACAAAAAGATAAAAGCCACAATGATATTTTCAATCATATTACACGTTGGCGTTTTCTATTTTAATGAAGCAAAAAGAACGAGCGAAATTATTAACAGAATTGACAACATTGAATTTATTGACCAAACATTGGCTCCGTCAGTAAGACCCGCACCACCTCAAAGAAGTATTTTTAAGGCAATAAAAGACAAAATCACTCAAAAAGATGATGGAATAAAAGATTTAGATGAAAATGAAATCGAAAAAATAATTAAGGCTCTGCCTCCCGTTCCCGGAATCAGCGAAAAGGGGATTGAGTTGGATCAAAAACAGCTGGATCGTACTCAAGCAAAGGGCATCGATCTGGATAAATTTGAAAGGTTGGAAGGCCCAGTTGGAGGTGCAAGCGAAATTTTGAGAGTTGCATCAGGTGATAGACAAAGCAGCTCCGAAGACATAATAAGTAAACCCGCCCTAAAAATCAGCAAGGAGAAAACATATAGTCCCGATTCCAAAATAGGAATCTTTTCCTCACCGGGAGGAAGCGGACAAGTTAATTTGGAAAAGGTTCCAACAAAAGATTTAAAAAAGATGATTCCTACGACACCTTCTAAGGAAGAAGCAAAAATAGTAAAAGCGCCATCAAGGTCAGTCACAAAAATAACAATCTCAGGGCCCCTTTCATCCAGGAAAATTACTTACAAACCAACAACCCCATATCCACTGTGGGCTCAAGAGAAGGGACTGTCTGCAACTATAAGCGTACAGATTGGGGTAAATCCCGATGGAACGGTCAAAGATAATGTTTTCGTAATCAGAACCTCAGGTTTCGGGTCATGGGATAGATTGGTAATAAATAGTGTTAGACAATGGAAATTTGCGGCTTTGCAAGGATCGGGAATTATACAGACCGGCATAATTACCTTTAACTTTGTTTTGGAGTGAAAATGAAAAGAAATATAATTATCTTATTTTTATTTATCGTAAGTTTCGCAGGGTTTTCCCAGGAAGAGATATCAAAAGAAGTGATCAAGGGTAAATATCTGGGGAAAATAGACGAGAAAAAACCTCTGTCAGAACTGCGTTATGATATATTTGAAATCATACAACCATATGGAAGACAGGGTTCATATATATATGACATGGACTTACAGGTCCATTCCGAAATAACATCCACTCCCCTACCAATATTAGCCAGCAAACAAATAAGAAAACCCTGGCTGGGAAAAATTCTGACTCTTCCTATAACGATATCCAATATTTCATTCGAAAAGGATAACAAACAATGGGAATTAGTCATAACAGACGCGATGGGAGGAGTATTCAGAACTTTTGCCGGTATGGGCAACCCTACAAGAGCCATTGAGTGGGATGGGAGAGATTCAAAAGGCAACATGCTTGACCCGGGTAAGGATTACTCTTACTACTTAAGAGTAATCGATAAAGAAGACAAATCTTCTTTTCAGCTTGGCAAAAAAATCAAAGTTCCAGCACTCTACTGGAAAGAAGAGTTAAATTCTGTAGTTCGCCTCGATGGTAGAGTTATCTTTGAAAGAAATTCTTCAGGATTTACCGGATCGGGTGCAGATTTGCTCGAAGAAGCTGCAGATTACGTCAGAAAAGACATCAAGAAACATCTTAGAGTTATCGTGTATTCACAAAATGAGAATTTGGCGATGGAAAGAACAAAAAAGGTTGCCAATTTCCTCCTGGATAGAATAATACTTCCTGAAAAAGCGATGACAAGTGTCATCGGATACGAATCGATAGGGGAAGACAGAACTGACAGAATCGATATAACGATACGTTAACCTTAGGATTTTGGATTTAGGATATAGGATTTAGTAAAAAAAAACAAAAAATATTCTTTTAATCTTTGTTTATCTGTGTTTATCCGTAGCAATATTTTAGAATTTGGGGGTTGGGATTTAGCTAAAACAACATATTTTTTTTCTCTGTGTGCTCTGTGGCTCCGTGTGATAATAATCTTAAGTTCTGCCTCCCATTTCGGGGGTTGACTTCTTAGTTACCACTCACTAATATAAATACATTCAGTCGCACATAGCGGGGAGATAGCGGTTCCCCACACCTGTAATCCGCTATAGCAGGGCTAATGGCTTGGATGAGTTTATGTTCTTTTACTATGGGCTTTTTAAGAGAGCATTGAAGTTTGGGCCCTCCATAGAGGAAAGCTTTAAACCCCGTCAGATCCGGAAGGAAGCAGCGGTAAGAAGTCTTAATCTCTGATGAAGGAATACCTGAATGGAGCTTTTTCTTAAGTAGTACCGGCAAAAGTTCATAGGCAAAGCAAGCCGTGCGGCTGTTTAGAAAATTATGGGATATTTAGTCTTAACACGAAAATACAGAC
>CAZRYJ010000030.1:0-19187 GCA_964604245.1 uncultured bacterium
TGTATAATAAATGAAAATCCGGAAAAGATTATTAGACCGATTTTTGTTTGAGATTTCTCCAGTTTTGGGGTATCTTGGTGTTATTTTAATATTTTTTTCTTTTCTTTTTTTGATACCGTTAATCGTAGATTATTTATACCTAAGGGAATTTGTTAATCTAAAGCCTTTTTTGGTTCCTGCTATAATATCTTTTATTTTGGGTATTTCGCTTAAAGGGAAAGAGCCTCTTCCGAGGATCAATCACAAGCAGGGTATGTTAATTGCGGTACTGTCCTGGATTATTCTTTCCTTAATAGGCTCTTTTCCTTATCTGCTTGGGTTTCATGTTACTTTTATTGACTCCTTTTTCGAAACGGTTTCTGGTTTTACAACTACCGGTATAACCATGTTTTCGGATCTGGATATGAAGAGTCGTTCAATACTTTTCTATAGGGCTTTGACCCAGTGGGTAGGGGGTCTTGGCATCTTAAGTTTCGCTTTATTGATTATTTATGAGGGTGGGATTGCTCCGAAGCTTTTTGCGGGGGAAAGCCATAAGATTAGGACCAAGAGAATAGCACCTGGCTTATTTAATACTATAAGAATTTTGTGGATTATATATGGAGGTTTAACTTTACTTCTTTTTCTTCTACTGAAAATAGAAGGATTAAATCTTTTCGATGCAGTTACTCATTCCTTTACAACTCTTTCGAGTGGGGGTTTTTCGACCCATGATTTAAGCATTGGATATTATTCTGCGATGAATTATCCGTTATCAAATATTATTGAGTGGACTATAATTTTGTTTATGTTATTCGCGGGAATGAATTTTCTTTTTCATTACAGAATTTTCCAGGGAGATATTAAAGCTTTGTGGGATTCCTTTGAAATTAAGTTGTTCTGGTTATTTATATGTTTAGCTTCCGGAATTATTATTTTAAAACAGGTTACTTATAACGGTTTTTTTACTCCTGATTTAATAAGAACCTCTATTTTTCAGGTTGTTGCAATTATGACTACAACAGGTTACGGAACTCAGGATATTGCATCGACGATTTATGGGGGTGTAGCCAAGCAAATTTTTCTTTTTTTGATGATAATCGGTGGATGTGTAGGTTCTACTTCGGGTGGATTGAAGGTTTTGCGAATAGGGATTCTATTTAAACTTATCAAATTCAAGATTTTATCGATTGTTTATCCTCTTCATACAGTGAGTTTTATTATGGTAGATGGGAATAGAGTAGCTTTTGAAGAGGTTAGGAGAGTTACTGCTTTGTTTGCGGCCTGGATGTTTTTACTGGCTGTAGGTGGTTTGATAACTGCCTTTTTTAGTAATAATGGGGCATTGGAATCTTTTTCCGGAATGGCTTCTGCTCTTGGTAATGTTGGACCTTGCTATCTTTCGGGTGTTGAGATGATAAATCTTTCTCCTGTTGTAAAACTTACCTATATAATAGGTATGCTTGCAGGAAGATTGGAAATTTTACCGATTCTTATGTTATTTTACAAAAACACATGGAAATAAGGAGGTGATAAGTGTACGTAATTATTGCCGGTGGGGGTCTTCTTGGTAGAAATGTTGCCAGAAAATTAAGTGCTTCAAAACATGATGTGATCGTTATAGATGAAAAGGCAGAGGTTTGCGAGTATATATATGAGAGATTAGGAGTCGTAGCAATCAAGGGAAGCGCTACTGAAATAAGAACACTAAAAGAAGCAGGAATTGAAAAGGCTGATGTAGCGCTGGCTTCTATGCGTTCGGATGCCGATAATCTTTCTCTTACTGTTATTGCGAATAGTTTCGGAGTGCCGAGGATATATGCAAGAATGAGAGATCCTTCTTATAAACCTGTTTATGAACGCGCGGGGGCTACTGATACTATAGATGTTGTAGAACTCAGTGCAACTCCCCTTGTTTTCGAGATAGAAGAACCGGAGGTCAGTATTGTTTATATTTTCAGGGGTGGTAGAGGTGCTATTGCTATTATAAGGATACCCGAAAAATCAACAATTGTAGAGAAAACTATTGCTCAAATAGCTTCTGACGAGCGGTTCCCGTCAGATTGTGTTGTAAACGGTATTTTTAGAAAAGAAAAAGATGAATTCTGTGTTCCGAGAGGTAATCGAAAAATATATGGGGGAGACGAAGTATTTATAACCGCACCACTTGAATCGATTAGAAAAGCTGTGAGGTTTATGGGTATTAAAAAGAAGATAAGAGCTTAGTGATTGTGATGCGCGACCAGTTTTTCCAGCTCTTTTTTTAATTCTTTCTTAAAAGGTTCTATGTTTCTTTTGATCGAAAATCCTGATGCCGTTCTGTGTCCGCCGCCTCCGTATTTTGCAGCGAGTTCTTGAACGGGTATGCTATTCTTTGAGCGCAGGGAGACTTTTAATATTCCGTTTTCTCTTTCTTTTATGATGGCAGCGGTTTCAATCCCCTTTATTGCAAGTCCGTAATCTATGAATTCCTCAGTGTCTTCTTCTTTTGCGCCGTGTTTTTCTAACATTTCTTTTGTTACAGCCATTATACTTATTTTATCGTATAGGTTCATTGTTCGCAGAACATCGCCTAAAAGTTTGATTCTTGCTTCTGGATCCGTAAACCAGATGAATTCTGAAACCTGAGAAGCCATTACACCATAGGCAACGAGTTCTGAAGCCACTCTTAAGGAGTGGGATGTTGTATTCGGATAGCGAAAAGCTCCTGTGTCAGTTAGTATTCCAATGTATAAATATGTGGCAATTTCTTTATCCACCGGGATTTCATTTTTTATCATTTTATAAATAATTTCCGCCGTTGATGAATAGTCTGATTTTATAATGTTTACAGTGCCAAATTTTGTGTTACCAATATGATGGTCGATATTTATAACAGGTTTCGAAAAATCAATATTATCTTTGATTTTTCCTATACGATCCACTTCCGCGCAATCTACGAAAATAGTCACATCTTCTATAAAATTTTTCTTTTCTGTCTGAATCAGAGATACTTTTGGGAATCTTGAATATCTTTTAGGTGACGGGTCTGAATTATAAATATAGCCTTCTTTATCTAGTTTTTTTAATGCTAGAGTAAGTGCAATTTCGGAACCTATTGAATCTCCATCCGGATTTTTGTGAGATACAATTAAAAATTTTTTGTTGTTATGAATTATTTCGAAGGCTTTTTGCCAGCTTTTCAAATTTATTCCTCGCTTTCCTTTTTTAATAGTTCTTCTATTCTTTCCATTTTTCCCATCATTGGACTATATTTGAAGTTAAGTTTAGGTGTATTTTTCATTTTGATACGTCTGGCAAGTTCATGCTGTATGAATCCACTTGCATGATTTAGCACTTCACTATTTGATTTGCCTGATTTTTCTCCGCCATGTACAGTAAAGTAAACTTTTGCATGCTTAAAATCCGGACTGATATCAACAGAGGTTATAGTAACAAGACCTATCCTGGGGTCATTTACCTCTTTTTCTATAATTTCAGGGACTATTTTCATTATATATGAATTTACTCTCTTCTGTCTCAAAGTCATTGTTTATTTTTATACTCCAATCTAAAATGTTAATATCTCTAAACTCTTTAATCTGGTCCATTATCTTGTTTAGTGATGACTGTAGGAATTTAGAATCGTTGGAAACAGCTACAATACCTATTAATGAACGCTGCCATTTATCCAGGAAATCGATTTCGCTTACTCCTACATTGAATTTCGATCTTATTTTTCCTTTAACGCTGTTAATGACTCTTCTTTTTGATTTCAAAGAATTTAATCCTGGAAGAAAAATTTCTACCTTACCTATACCAACGAACATTTTTTTCTAAAGTTTTTTCTCTTTTTCTATCAGCGTATAACTTTCTATGATATCTCCTTCTTCAAAAGTGTCGAAGTTCACGAGCCTTATTCCGCATTCATATCCTTCAAGTACTGTTTTAGCATCATCATTAAATCTTTTAAGAGTTCCAATTTTGGTTTTAATCAGTTCTTGTCCTTCTCTGATGACATATGCGATATCATTGTTATGGACTTCACCGGAAAGTACAAAGCATCCGGCAACTTTACCGATATTTGAGCCTTCAAATACTTTTTTGATCTCTATCTCTCCGCATTTTACTTCTTCCTTTTCCGGTTCAAGTAAACCAAGCATAGCCTTTTTAATATCTTCAGTTATTTCGAAAATTACATCATAGGTCTTAATTTCTACTCCGCGTTTTTTTGCCTCTTCTTTGGTTTGCGGATATGCTTTTACTTTAAACCCAATAATAACTGCTTCAGAGGCATGAGCAAGCATTACGTCATTTTCGGTTATTGGTCCTACACCCGAGTGGATAACTTTAATTTCAACTTTTTTCTTGGGTAAATTTTCAATTAAGTTTGAGAGGGCGTCAACTGAACCGGCATCATCACCTTTTATTACTACTTTTAAAGTTTGTTTTTTGTCCTCTTTTATTTTTTCATAAAGATTTGAAAGACTTACTGTTGGTTTTTCTTTAGTTTCTTTATGGAGGCTTTTTCTTTCCTCGCTGATGTCTCTTGCTGTTTTTTGATCCTGTACGACTCTAAAAATATCTCCCGCTTTGGGGAAAGATTCAAACTGTGAAATCTGTATGGCTGCAGAAACTTCAGCCGTTTTTAATCTTTTGTCGTTTTCATCAAGAATTAAACGAACTTTCCCGGAGGCAGAACCTGCCACAAATGAATCTCCCACTTTAATTTGTCCCTCTTTAACAACAACAGTTGCTATATTGCCAATTCCTTTCTTAATTTGGGTTTCTAGTATTATACCACTGCCAGGTCCTTGTGAGGGAGCTTTGAGATTTAAATCTTCGGATTGTAGGATAATTGCGTCTAACAACTCTTCAACTCCATTACCTTTTAATGCTGAGATATTTACTGCTATTACATTACCTCCATATTCGTGAGCCAGTACTCCTTTTTTGGCTAAATCTGCCAATACCTTAGCAGGATTAGCAGCGGGAAGATCTATTTTACTAATAGCTACAATTATGGGAACATTAGCAGCCTTAGCATGATTTATTGCTTCGATTGTTTGGTTTTTTACTCCATCGTTTGCAGCAACTACCAAAACGATAATGTCAGTAACGTTAGCACCCCTGGCTCTCATTGAGGTAAACGCTTCGTGACCAGGTGTATCAATAAATGTTATTTTGTGATTGTTGTAATTTATGTGATATGCTCCGATTTTTTGTGTGATCCCTCCTGATTCATGGCTGGCTACCTGTGTTTTCCTTATATAGTCGAGTAAAGTTGTTTTACCGTGATCTACATGTCCCATGACGGTTACGACAGGAGGCTTTTTTCGGACATTATAAGTTTCTTTTTTTATTTTAGGAGTTTCTTCTGGTTCGTGTAATTTTACTTTGTATCCGAATTCTTCGGCTATGAGATGTGTTGTATCGAAATCTAAATTTTGGTTTATGGTAACCTGGATGCCAAGTTTCATACATGCTTTGATTATATTACTTGATGGTATATCCATTAAACTTGATAATTCTTTGATAGAATTTGCTTCATATATCTCTATTGTATTATCTTTTTTCTTTTTTTGTTTTGGTTTTTCTTCTTCTTTTGGTTTTTTTACCTTGATTTCTTTTTTTTCTACTTTTTTCTTTGCTGTTTTCTTTGTAGTTTTCTTTTTCGTTTCGTCTTTTACTTTTTTTTCTTTTTTAGCTTTTGTTGTTTTTTTTGATTTTTCACTTACTTTCTTTTTGGGCTTTTTGCTTTGTAGTTTCTTTTTTACTTTTTTAGCTTCTATCTCAGTTATTGAAGAAAGAGCAGATTTTGCCTCAATGCTTTCGTTTTTCAAAAAATCAAGTAGTTCCTTGTTTGAAAGATTTAGATCTTTTGCCAACGCATGTATTCTTATATTGTGCTCTTTCTTTTTTGTCATATCACTCCTTATTGATTTGTTTATGTATAGACTTATGAATTGCTTCTAATTTCTTTTTTCCGATTCCTTTGATTAAGATTAATTCTTCATCGCTCCTTGATAATATGTCCTGAGCGTTTTTAAGTCTTTCTTTTTTAAGAATTTTTTTAAGATGATCACTTATTTTTAAATCATCTATTGTAATTTTACTTCTTTCTTCGTTTTCTTTTTCTTTTCTGTATTCACTTTTTACTTTTATATCAATTTTAATACCTGTAAGTTCTGAAGCCAGAGCGACATTTTCTCCTAACTTTCCAATAGCTCCGGTTAATTCATCATCCGGAACTATACATAGTATTTTATTTTTACCGATTTTTTTAGATTCTATAACCTTAACCGGAGATAAAGCTTTTTCAGCATATTTTGCCTTATCCTCTTTCCAATGTACAACGTCTACTCGTTCTCCGGAGAGTTCTCTTACTATTGATTTTATTCTGCTGCCTTTATGCCCAACACATGAGCCCACTGCGTCAACTTTCTCGTTTTGCGAATAGACGGCAACTTTTGCGCGCTCTCCCGGTTTTCTTGCTATATCCTTGATTTCAACTTTTGAATGAAGAACTTCCGGTATTTCGAATTCGAGTAATCTGGCTACAAATTCCGGCTGAATTCTGGACAGGTATACAACCGGTCCTTTTATTCTAACCCTTTCCTCGTCGCCTTCTTCCGGACTCGGGGTAATATTTTTTATTAGGGCTTTTATTTGAGAACCTCTTCGGAGGCGTTCATTCGGTATTTGTTCCTCTCTTGGCAGGAAAGCTTCTATATCTCCAATCTTGATATATGCTCCAGTCGAATAGATTCTGGAAACTGTTCCTGAAACTAATTCTCCTTTTCTGTTTTTGTATTTTTCATAAAGCATTTCTTTTTCATTTGTTTTAATTCTTTGAATCAATGTATTTTTTACAATGTTTATTGCATTTCTCCCGAATTCATCAACGGGGATTTCTTCTTTGAAAGTCGAACCTAATTCTATGGCAGGTTTTATCTTTCGAGCTTCTTTAAGAGAGATTTCAATATCCGGATCTGTGACATTTTCTGTTACAGTTTTTTCAAGGAAGAGTTTTATACTTCCTGAAGCTTCTGATATTTCACAACCGAGATTTTCAGCTCGACCATACTTTTTTTTAGCGGCAGTAATTAAACTTTCCTGCAGGGTTTGAAGGACAAAGTCTTTTCCTAAATCCCTTTCTGCTGCCAATTCTGATAGCATTGTGACTATACTCTTATTTATCATCTTTCCTCCTTGTTTTCAGTTCCGGGAGATGAGACCTCGAGTCTATAAGGTTCGGGTATAAAATCAAAGATGTCTAGGTGTACGGATATTTTTTTTGATATCTGAGCACAATCATCGATTGTGATTTCTCCGGGTCTGTTGACGAAGACTCTTAGAAGGTTTGTTTTATTGTTTATTTCAATATCCAATCCCTGAAGAGAGAAATCCTCTCTCATGCTCGAAAGCACAAAATTAATTTTTTCTTTTAATTTTTCTTTTACTTTTTCCATATTATTAATTAAACGATGTATATATCCATCTCTTTGACATCTTTTAATAGATGCCTTATCATATTTATTTTATATTGTCATATAAGCAGTTCAGAGTTTTCTGATATAATTTATATAAATCTTTACATAACGCAACCCCAGATTCTTGCGCTTGACAAAAGTTTTGTGAAGAGTAATATTACAACGCTATGTTTAAGAAAATTTTAAAAGATTTAAAAAAAATAAAAACACCCTTTTATATTTATGATAGTAGGGTAATAGATGAGAAGGCTCGTATTCTTCGGGAGAGTTTTTCGGAATTTGCGGAACTTTTTTTTGCAGTTAAAGCAAATTCTTCTATTTCGATTTTGAAAATTCTAAAAGAACATGGTATTGGAGCAGAGACAGTGTCTGCCGGAGAAATATTTGTGGCTTTAAAGGCTGGAATTGCTTCAGAGCGTATTCTTTATGATAGTCTTGCCAGGAAAAAAGAAGAGATATTTTTTGCTATTGATAAAGGCATAAAGTTTTTTAACTTTGAGTCTCTTGGTCAGGCTGTTCTCCTTGAAAAATGCGCAAAAAATTCAAAAAATAAAATCAATGCATTTGTGAGAATCAATCCCGGAATATTTCCGAAAACCCATTCGCATCTTTCTACAGGTTCTTCCTGGAGCAAATTTGGAATTCCTGTGCGAGATTTAGATAAGGTGTATGATATTTCAAAAGACTTTAAATCAATTGAACTTGTTGGCGTGCATTATCATATAGGTTCGCAAATACTTACGCCAGAGCCATATTATGAAGCACTCAAAAAGATCGAAAGTACAATAGAGTTTTTTAACGGAAAGGGTTTAACAATAAAATATATAAACCTTGGTGGTGGGTTCGGAATTCCTTATAAAGAAGAGGAAGAGGGTTTTAATCCCGGATCTCTTACTGAAATTTACAGAAAGATTGCCAATAAATATAGTGTACAGATATTTCTTGAGTTAGGTAGGTTTTTGGTGGCAGAATCAGGATTTATTGTTACCAGGGTAATTGATGTAAAAGATAGGGAGGGGGTACCTCTTTATGTGGTTGATTCAGGTATGAATGACAATCCTCGTCCCGCGATTTATGATGCGTATCACCATGTGGAGCCCCTTTTTGAAAAAACGGGTGAAAGATATAAATCCCGGGTTGTCGGTCCTATCTGTGAGAATTCGGATGAATTTGGGACTTATGAGCTTCCTTCGCTTAATGTGGGAGATTTTCTAATAATTCACAGTTGTGGAGCTTATACAAGAACAATGGCGTCCAATTATAACGGGAGACTTCTTCCTGCCGAGTATTTGTACGACGGCAAAAAAATAAAGCAGATTAGAAAAGAGCAACAATTAGAGGGATTAATAGTAAACGAGGAATTCTAAATTTTAATTTAACCACAGAGGACACAGAGAAAAACACAAACACACAAAGAGCACAGAGATTTTTATTTGTTGTTTTAACTAAACCCCAACCCCGAAACCCTATAAAAAAACTAATTATCACACAAAGACACTGAGACACAGAGAAAAAAGAATTAAATTTGTTTTTCCCTTCCATAACACCCAGAATTTTTTAACATGTAGAGCTTGTAGATATTGTAATTTCTTTTATTCTATATTTAACTACATGTTCTACATGTGAAATTATTTTTTTAAGCTAACAGCTAAAGGCCAGAGGCTAAGAGCTGAGTTTCAACATAAATGCTTGACAAAGTTATTAAATCAGCTTATCGTATAAAGAAAGAGAGAAAATGAGAAAAACTAAGATAATTGCTACGATTGGTCCTGCGTCTGAAGATAAAGATGTAATCAGGAAAATGGTAAAAAGCGGGCTTAATATTGCCAGGCTTAATTTTTCCCATAGAACGCAGAAGCAAGCAAAGACAACTTATCAAAACTTAAGAAAAGTAGCGCCTGATATAGGAATAATGATGGATACTCAGGGTCCGGAAGTTAGGCTTGGCAGGATAAAAGAAGGCACCGACTTATTAAGAAGAAGCGAAGTTGAGCTTGTTAGAGAGGATATTCTGGGGGATGAAAAAAAACTGCCTGTCGATTATCCCGGATTATTTAATTATTTAAAAAAAGGCGATACAATTCTTATGTCTGACGGCAGTTTGGAGCTTAGGGTGGAAAAAGTTGGCGCTTCTGTCAAATGCAGGGTGATTTACGGAGGTAAAATATCTTCCAAGAAGTCTGTTAATATCCCGGGTAAGGATATCGGTCTATTTGCTCCGACAAAAAAGGATCTCGAAAACATCAAATTTGGTGCTAAGATGGGTTTTGATTTTGTGGCGGCTTCTTTCGTTAAAAGCGCAAAAGATATAAAAAAAATAAGAAAAGTTTTAAAAAATGAAAAATCAAGTATGCAAATTATCGCTAAAATAGAACATATAAAAGCAGTGAAGAATTTGGACGAAATTCTTGAGGCTTCGGATGCGGTTATGATAGCAAGGGGAGATCTTGGCGTGGAAGTTCCTGCATCAGATGTTCCCCTTTTACAAAAGACTATAATAAGAAAATGTCTAGAGCAGGAGAAACCGGTTATTGTTGCGACTCAAATGCTGATGTCTATGACCGAACATCCGAGAGCAACAAGGGCTGAAGTTTCCGATGTTGCCAATGCAGTTGAAGATGGTGCTGACGCGGTTATGTTATCTGAGGAGACTGCAGTGGGTAAATATCCGGTAAAATCCGTTCAATTTATGGCAGAGACAATTCAAAAAATGGAGACTTACTTGCTAGGTAGATTACCGGAGGCTTTAAAATCGAGTAAAAATGAAATAGCCGATATTATAGCAAAAAACGTATGGCAGGCAGCAAGAGATAGCTCGGCTAAATTTATAATTGCGCATACTTCTTCCGGATATACGGCAAAAAAAATTGCAAGATTCAGACCCGATATTGATATACTTGCCTTCACGGATAAAGAAATTGTAGAAAGACAAATGAATCTTATCTGGGGTGTAAGACCCTTCTTGGCAAGATTTTATAAACATGTGGATGATATGTTGTGCGATTCCGCGGAATTCTTATATAAAAAGGGGTTAGTCAACGAAAAAGATATTGTTATTTTGTCAGCAGGAGAGCCTGTTTCGGTTTCGGGAAGTACTAATATGATGGAAATCCGAAAGATTAAATCTCTTTTAGAACAGAAAAAAACTTTCCTTGGGAAAAAGAAAAAGTAGCAAAATTTTATTCTGGAATCAAATTAAGTCTCCTGTCGGAGAAGTGTTTTTTATGTGGAAAAAAGAAGGCGTTCTAATGGTAAGTTTTGTCGAAAAAGACTATGGAGAAAAATTATCCGGGTTTATTGAGAATGATTTTAGAATAATACGTTCCAGCTCTCCTCTTGAAAAACAGTTAAAAGAATACTTTGGAGATGTACGAAAAGAATTCAACCTCAAACTTATAATGGATGGTACGCCATATCAGCAGAGGGTTTGGAAGGAGTTATTGAAAGTGCCTTACGGGAAAACTATTTCTTATGGGGAACTTGCAAAGAGAGTTGGGAATCCAAAGGGTGCCCGGAGTGTTGGGATGGCTGTACACTTAAATCGTGTAGGTATAATCATTCCCTGTCATCGAGTAATACGAAGTTCGGGCGAAATCGGAGGATATGCAAGCGGGGTCGATAGAAAGAAGTGGCTCCTTGAACATGAGAGATCCTACGGATAAGATCCTACGGATCAGTTGAATTGTTGAATAGTTGAATAGTGATGAAAAGCTTTGTGTGTTAGTGTTGTAGTTTTTAGTATTGACTATTCGTGTTCCCAGTATTCTTTTAATACGAAGGTTTGTTTCTTTGATTCTTTTAGCTCATTTCGTAAATAATATCGGTGTTCACATCCGGTTACCACAATAATTTTCTTACCTTGAAATTCTTCTGCGTATTTTATGATGTTTTTTACCATAGCCTGATTTCGTTTCTCCCAGTATTTTTGCCGTGAGATGATATATTCTTTGAATTGCTTCAACTCGGGAACGTTTTCTGTAAATTTAAGAAAACTGGCGTTAAAATAGTTGTGTTTTATGGCGTATATTGAATCTGCTACTGTTGAATTGATTACCCTGGAATATTCCTTTGAAAGAGATTTGTTGAGTTTGTCGTAATTTAATAGCATGGAGATCTGCTCATTAGGAAGAGAGATAGAGTCATTTGATTTGCTCTTAGTAATTAAGTCCTCTAATTTCTTATTAAACGCTTTCTGCCGTTCGAAATAACGGGTTTCAATATAATATTTATCTCGATTCTCTTTGTCAAAATACCTAAGAAGTACTGATGGGTTTTCATCCAGATATTTTTTTACCATTATTGTCTCGAGAGTTGGATTTTCGATTTTTTGTATTATTTTAGAAAATTCCTCGGCGGGCCAGGAAATAGGATGTTCGAATAAAATGACGTCGGGTCTCACCTGATCTAATATCTTTAACATGTCTTCTCCGTCAAAGTTTTCCGTTGCTTGATGGACGATTCCGAAAATAATAATTTCAGTTTTAGGGGGAATTTCTGCTAAAAGTAAAATGGGCATTAGTAATAAAATAATAATTATGACCCAATTTTTCATTTTTTTCTCCTTATATATTTTAACATCTGTAATACATTATCGCTTAATTTAATGTTAAATAATAAAATATTTGTGTCAAGTGCAGTTTTATGTCAAAAAATGCCAGATTCTGTGGGAATCTGTGGCAAATCTTAGGTACTAGATACCAGGTCTCAGATACCAGTTTAAATATAACACATAGAAATCATTTGTGTTATTTGTGTAATTTGTTGTTCCTCCTTAGGTGGGGTGGGAGGGAAAAGCAACATAATTTTTCTTTTTTTCTCTGTGTCTTTGTGTCTCCGTGTGATAATTAGTTTTTTTCGTGTTTTTTTGTGTGTTTCGTGGTTAATAAATTGTTTTTTTCTTTGTGTCTTAGTGCCTTTGTGGCAATGTTATTTTATTGACTTGACTGTTTAACATTAAAGAATTATAATTGCAATATGATTATAATTTTTTTAACCTTTAGTAGTTGGGTAAGTTTTCAGTCAAACAATACGAGAAGCGTTCAGTGTAATGTGTTTGGAAATAGTTATGAGAACACCAGAATTGAATTTTCTATTCCAGGTTTCTATCTGGATACTGTTGTAATTGATGGTAAGGGTTATTCAAGGGTTAATATACCCGGTGCGACCAATTATATGAAAAAGGGTTACCCGCAGCTTCCCCGGATAGCTAAAAGCGTAATCATTCCAGATGAGAGGGAAATGAAATTGAGGATTGTTCGGGAAGATGTTGAAAGAGTAAAAGTTCTGCCAGTTATACCATCTAAAGGTAATATTTTACGAAGTGTTTCTCCTTCTTCTATTCCATATACTTTCAGCGATTTTTATTCATCAGGGGATATATTTCCGGTAGAAACGGCAATTATTTCGGAACCTTTTATTGTAAGGAATTTTAGAGGCTTATCAGTTTATGTTAATCCGATACGTTATGACGCCGGTAGTGGAGAGCTTATAATACTTAGAGGATTAACTGTTGAGATATATTCGGAAGGTTTTTCCTTATCAAATGTAAAAAACAGGTTAGTGAAAAGGTCGATTTCTCCATCGTTTGAGAACTTATATAAGGATTTCTTTATTAACTATTCGGGAAGTAAACTAAGATATGATATGCTCGAAGAAGATGGTGGCAGGATGATTATTATATGTGCTGATCAGTACGTTCCTGAAATGGATTCTTTTTTGATATGGAAAAGGAGAAAAGGTATTCCAACTGATTTATATGGTTTGTCAGTTGTAGGCAGTGATGCTGCTTCGATTAGAAGTTTTATTCAAAATCAATATGATAGTTTAGGCGTTACTTTTTGTTTGCTTGTTGGTGATGGGGATGAGCTTCCGCCTGCTGTTGGCACTGTAGGAAGAGCAAGTGGAAAAGATGCTGATCCTGTTTATGCATATACAGACGGGGATGATCATTATCCGGATCTCTTTATAGGTAGGTTTTCATCTGATGGGGGAGAAGCGGATAATATACGGAATCAGGTGATGCGCAGTATCAAATATGAAAGGAATCCGGAAGAAGGAGGAGACTGGTATCATAGAGGGCTTATGGTTGCCAGTGATTTAAGTGACGATTATGACTCAATTACGGATAAACAGAGATGCGAATGGTTGAAAGATACTTTACTTTACAATGTTTCTCCTTATTTTACTTATACCTCTATTGATTCGAGTTATGACCCCTGGGGTACTTCTTCTATTATTTCAAGTGCTATAAATTCAGGCGTTTCTATTGTAAATTATATAGGACATGGGTATATATACGGATGGCAAAGCGGGGGAGGTTTTTACGTAAGTAATATAGCAAATCTTACTAACTATTCGATGTTGCCTCACGTGATTTCCGTTGGTTGTAAAGTTGGAAATTTTAAAGACTATGATTGTTTTTCTGAAGCAGCATTGACTGCCGGTACGCCGGAAGACCCTACGGGATTTATTGTAACGTTAGGTCCAACTATAGATCAGACTTGGGTTCCCCCCTGTATAGGACAGGAAGGGGCTGTTAACTTACTTGCGCATTACCAGGCGAATACTGCCGGAAGTGTATATTTTAACGGTCTTTGCTATATGATTGAGCAGTGTGGGGGAGATACTTCCGAAATTGGTGTGGAAATGGCTCAAACATGGCATATTTTTGGCGATCCCTCTATTCAACTTAGAACGGATACTCCTCGTAATTTCAAAGTTAATAGGCCTTCGGCTATTTTCCGGGATTCTTTGGTTTATGAGGTAATTGTTTATGAAGAGGATTCGGTAACTCCGGTTGAAAATGCTATGGTATCTTTTTGTAGCAAAGAGTGTTCACTCATCGCATCAGGATATACAAATTCAGCAGGTATTTATAAATTTACACTTGACTCAACCAATTTTATGCAGGATGAGTATGTTTATCTAACAGTGACCAATTTTAATTATAAACCCTACCTGGATTCAACAACGCTTATGGGTATCGTATTTTCTCCTGATTCTATAGAAGTTAATGTGCCCACGGAAGTAGAAGTATTAACTTGTAGTGGTTTAGAAGTTATAATTGATGGTTACGGTTTTGGAGGGTTTGATACTACGGATGATTCAGGCCGAGTCGTCATAAATGTTAATGCTCCTTTCGGAGAGGATCTTCAGCTTTCTGTTAAAGATGCTTCTGATTCGAGTGTATTATATATGAGAACTCTACCTGTTTATGGAGCGCTCGAACTGCCTGCACCTTATATACAGGCTTCTTGTGATACTATCGGAATCTACGGAGGGTTGATGCCGGGATTTCCCGGTAGGATTATTGGATCCTTGGATTCAGTATCTTTTTCCATGTTTCTACGAGGACCTGGTATTGACACTTCTTTTTCCACCTTAGATGATTTATTGGAGTATGATTTAGTGATTGAAGAATTCGGAGAAGTTGAAGTGACGCTTGGAAAAGCGGGTTATAATGTTTATCACAAAGTTTTTCCCGTTAGAAATTACAGAGGATGGCTTTCGGGTTATGTTATTAGCGGTTCCGATTCTGTAAACGGAATAGGGCTGCAAGTTTATAATGCCGGCGCTGACACCGGGGCTGTTACACCTGTTGCCGTCATTACCTCTGGTGACAATGGATTTTATGAATTGGAGGATTCTTTATTGTGCGGATATTATGATGTTTATGCGGAGGGTGTTGGATATCAGAGTGAATTATATCCGATAACCGTTGAAAATTCAAGCAATAATATTGATTTCAATGTTTCTCCCGATCTTTACGCTTTAAATATATTTACATTGATTAGCGGAAGTGTTTTAGAAATAAAATACAGTATTCCTGAAGCAATGGGTGTTGAATTCCTTATTTACGATGCAACGGGGAGAAAGATTACTTTTAAATCGGAGACCAATAACGCCGGCTGGTTTACAACGGGTATAAATTTGAGAGAATTCTCATCAGGGGTTTATTTTCTTGTAATGAAAGCGGGTAATAGGATTTTTTCTCCGGAGAAGTTTGTCTTAATTCGATAAATACATCAACTTTCTTTACAAAAAAACTAAACCACAGAGCTTTTTATTGTTCCCCACCCACAACCATTTTTTTAACAACAAATAGCACAAATTTCACAAATGAACTAACAATATAATTCTTTTTAACATAAAAAATCTTTTTTTATTCGTGCTATTCGCCTGCCCTGCTTGCCCCGTAGGGAAGAATGACCGTATCGGGGTGTATTTCGTGGTTAAATAATTGTTTTTTTCTGTGTTAATCTGTGGAATCTTGTGGTTTGGGGGGTTGTCTTTTTCTTGACTTGACTGTATAAGCAAAAAGAATTATAATTGCAATATGATTTTATTTTTTTTAACCCTGAGTAGTTGGCTAAGTCTTTCGGATAACAATACGCAAACCATTCAGTGTGATGCATCCCGGAATGGTTATGAAAGTACTCAAATAGAGTTTTCGATTCCCGGATTCTATCTGGATACTGTTGTAATTAATGGTAAAGGTTATTCAAGGGTTAATATACCCGGTGTTGTCAATTATATGCAAAAGGGTTATCCTCGACTTCCCAGAATTGCTAAAAGCGTAATTATTCCCGATGATAAAAAAATGAACTTTAGAATTATCCGGGAAGAAATTGAAAGAATTAGCGCTTTACCTGTTATACCTTCTAAAGGAAATATTCTTAGAAATGTTCTTCCTTCCTCCGTACCATATACTTTTAGCGATTTTTATTCGTCGAGAGATGTATTTCCGAGGGAACCGGTATCCCTTTCGGAACCTTTTATTATTCGAGATTTTAGAGGGATAACCGTTTATGTTAACCCGATACGTTATGATGCTAGAAATGAAGAACTTATGATACTTAGAAAATTAGTCGTAGAGATTTATTCCGAGGGGGTTGCTTTATCGGATATCAAAAAGAGTTTAGATGTAAGACCGAATTCTGTAGCGTTTACTAATTTATATAAAGATTTTTTTGTTAATTATTCAGAAAGAAAGTTAAGATATGATACGCTCGAGGAAGATGCTGGCAGGATGATTATTATATGTGCTGATCAGTACGTTCCTGAAATGGATTCTTTTTTGATATGGAAAAGGAGAAAAGGTATTCCAACTGATTTATATGGTTTGTCAGTTGTAGGTAGTGATGCTGCTTCGATTAGAAGTTTTATTCAAAATCAGTATGATAGTTTAGGTGTCACTTTTTGTTTGCTTGTTGGGGATGGTGATGAGCTTCCGCCTGCTGTTGGTACTGTTGGCCTGGCTGCCGGAAAGGATGCGGATCCCGTTTATGCTTATACTGATGGTGGTGATTATTATCCGGACCTCTTTATTGGACGGTTTTCATCAAATGGAGGATTTGCGGATAATATAAGGAATCAGGTGATGCGTAGCATTAAATACGAAAGAAATCCAAAAGAGGGAGAAGATTGGTACCATAAAGGACTTATGGTTGCAAGTGACGAGAGCGATGATGACGATACAATTACAGATAAACAGATATGTGAATGGTTGAAGGATACTTTACTATATGATGTTTCTCCTTATTTTACTTATACTTCTATTGATTCAAGCTATGATCCCTGGGGTTCTTCTTCTATTATTTCCATTGCTATAAATTCGGGTGTTTCTATGATAAATTATATCGGACATGGAAGTCCATCTGAATGGGGAACTGGGGGAGGTTTTGATGTAAATGATATAAATTCGCTCATTAATTATTGGAAGCTTCCTCACGTAATTTCCGTTGGATGTCAAGTTGGAAATTTTAATTGGGGAACTTGTTTTTCTGAGGCAGCATTGACTGCCGGTACGCCGGAAAACCCTGCGGGATTTATTGTAACATTTGCCTCGACCATAAGTCAGACCTGGATTCCTCCTTGTATAGGACAGCAGGGTGCTATTAACCTACTTGCACATTACGATGCTAATACTGCCGGTGGTATATATTTTAATGGTTCGTGTTATATGATTGAGCAGTATGGGGGAGATACTTCCGATTTTGGTGTAGAAATCGCTCAAACATGGCATATTTTCGGTGATCCTTCTATTCAACTTCGAACAGATACCCCCCAAAAGTTCAAAATCAATAAAATTATTAATAATTTTATTGATTCTTTAGTTTGTGAAATAGATGTTTACGAAGAGAATCCAATGACTCCTGTTGAAAATGCTTTGGTAGCTTTTTGTAACGAAGGAGACTCATTAATCGCTTCAGGATATACAAATGCTTCAGGCAATTATAAATTAACCCTTGAGTCAGATGATTTTATGGGTGGTGAGTATACTTATATTACAGTAACCGATTTTAATTATGGTCCTTACCTGGATTCAATCAATATTAATGATCCCGATATTATACCCGATTTTTACGATTTTAATATATCTACCGTGGTTGGCGAAAATTTTCTAGAAATAAATTACGACATTCCGCAGCAAATCAATGTTGAATTGATCGTTTATGATATGTTGGGAAGAAGAGTCTTTTCTGAATCAGTAAGCAGGAGCGCTGGGATTTTCACAGATTTTATAGATATGCAAGTCTTCTCGGCGGGTGTTTATTTCGTTACGCTAAAAGCAGGCAATAGAATGTTGACGCCGAAAAAGTTTATCCTAATCCGGTGAGAGATAAAAATATTTAAAAATTCGTGTAAAGTTTTAAAAGCAATAATTTATTGTTAAGAATGTATGGTTGTGGTATTCTGTGAGACTTTTTGGAAAGGGTGGGTCCATTTCTATGCCTTGGTGAATAGACGCGTAAAATTTTTCATTTAACTTTACTTCTAAACTTAAAACACCTCTTGTTTCGCTGTTTTTTTCTCCGTTTAAATTTCTCCAGGATTTTTGTAGCCCCAGAGTTATATCCATATAATCCGACATCGAATAATTATACAGTAAAGTCAAGCCTATCCATTTTCTTTTGTACTCCGACGACTCATTTTTAATATATTTCCAATTCATCGGAAAGCCGATATAAAAAGTGCTTTTTTCTGAAATTCGAGTCTTTATAAACGGTTCCGAGAAGAAATTAGCTGTGAGAGATTCATAGCTTAAAGAGTCCTGGGGGACGGTGACATGAGAAGAATCCGTTTTTGAGTATTCCAGTCGCAGACCCGGGGAAACTCTCGCAAATAAATGATAATAAATAGTGTTTGTCAGTCCCATACCGCCATATTCGCCGTGTCCGATTTGTATATTATTTTCAAGGAAATTTTTCTTTCCGGGTATTGTTTTATAGTACTCGTAGTACAAATCAGCTTGATTGCTGTTAACGTTGCCTTCCAGTTCGATACTTATCGGAAATCTTGTAAAAGGGTCTTCGTAAATAGATGTTTCTCTGTTTGATATTAAATGATTATGATCGAATTCGTGTATAATTATATTTAGAAAATGGTTGTTTTTGATATTCTTCCAGTATCCGATCCCCATACCTATATATTTTTTGTTTTGTGATGACTGCGGTGATAAAAACACAGAGAAAGAAAGCGGTATTTTAGCTTTTTCTTCAGGTATCCATCCAAGTTTAAACAAATGTTCCTCTGTATTTATATTATAATCGTCTTCTTTATTTAGATTATATTCAAAGACCATCCTTGAAAAAAGAGGCATCCAGATTTTTATTCTGTACATTTCATGCAACTTTTCCGAGTTTCGTGATCCGTGGGTTGTTTGGATTCCATTTTTGCTGTGCAGAAACTGAAATTCTTTTTCTATGGGAACATATGCAAAACTTTTATCCATTA
>CAZRYJ010000031.1:0-18555 GCA_964604245.1 uncultured bacterium
GCTTCCGGAAAGATCCAATCAAAACAAACAAGCAGACCAACCTTAACGCCATCAATCTCAAAAACCGGAAAACCCATATTGCCCGCCTTAAAAATGGATTTTTCCTCTCGAAAAAGATGTACCTTTCGGTAAACTCCTATAATTCCGTTTCCGTCAACAAGAATACTTGAGTTGTAAAGATACTTGTCTTCTCTTTCAAGAAAACCGACTGCTATGCCAACTTTGTTTTCCCCGGCAATACTCATCAATTCTCCCGTTAACTTCCCCCCTACTTCCTCACTCAAAGAATAAGCTTCCTCAGAATCCTCAAAAGTGTAACCTGTAAGCGCAAGTTCAGGAAGAACCAGTATATCGAGAGCACCTGTATTATTAATCTTTTCCTTGATAAAATCCAAGTTTTTCTCAGGGTTACCAAAAACAGGTGAAAATTGAAGAAAACCAACTTTCATAACAAAAATCCTTAATTATAAAAAGATATATACGGTAGTATATATGTTAAAAAGATCCATATTTAAACGAAAGGTTAAGGAGAAAATTTATTTTCTGGGATTTTCTTTAACTTGCCCTATCGCTTCCAAAACAATAGAGGTGACTTTCGAACGAAAACCAGCGCTATCCATCCTTGTCTTCACTACTGCATGCCCTACATCACTGGTTGTATAAAATGGTTCGCATTTAGTAAGCGCTAAAGCGATTATCTCTTCTTTATAAGATTTAATATCAGCATATTCAGGATAACCCTCAAAGATTTCAATCAAAATTTCCTCTACCATTCTTTCCATGTAATTTCTTCTGTCCATGTCAATTATTATAATAAAAAAAATAAAAATTTCAAGTGGTAAAAAATAGCTATTGGCTATTTGCGCTTAGCTGTTAGCGAAAAAAATAACAACTTTCTATTTCATTTAGTATTAAATTCTAAAATTTGAGACTTGCGAATGAGTCAATTTGCTAAAAGCAAAAGACGAATAGCTAATAGCTTCGGGTATTGGGGTGATGTGGGTAATTATAAAACACTTCTTGACAAAATACCTTTTCCATATATATTAAACCAAAGAAGTATACAATAATTAGATAAAAAAAGCATTAAATTAGGAAAGGAGAAAAAATGAAGACTTTTTCATTAAAGAAGGAGGACATCAAACACGATTGGTGGATTTTAGACGCCAAAGATGAAATTTTGGGAAGATTAGCTTCCAAAGCTGCCAGCATATTAAGGGGTAAACATAAAGCTGACTTCACTCCACATCTTGACAACGGTGATTTTGTTATCATCATTAATGCCGATAAAGTAAAACTTACCGGTAAGAAAGAAGAGCAGAAATTGTACAGAAGGCACAGCGGTTACATCGGAGGATTAAAAGAAATTCCTTTTAAAACAAAAAAGGAGAAAGACCCCGAAGGGATAATAATGAGTGCGGTTTCCGGTATGTTGCCTAAAAATAGACTTGGAAGAAAATTAATAAAGAAATTAAAAGTGTATTGCGATGAAAAACACCCTCATGCGGCACAGATGCCAAAGAAATTAGAGGTAGGAGGATAAAACATGGAAGTACTCGTCATTGTGACTGGAAGAAGAAAAAATGCAGTAGCTACTTCTCGCTTCTTCCCCGGAAGTGGTAAAATTACTGTTAATAAAAAAACGGTGAAAGAATATCTTAAATCAGACCGCTTTGTCCACGAAGTATGGAAACCACTTGAAAGAGTTGGAGTTCAAAATGATTTTGATATAAATATTGTTGCTAGAGGGGGAGGTCTTTCAGGCCAGGCTGATGCTATGAGACATTCAATTGCAAAAGGGCTTGTAAAAATAAATGAAGAATATAAAAAGCCACTAAGAGATGCCGGCTTCTTGACAAGAGATGCACGAGTTAAAGAAAGAAAAAAATACGGACTCAGAAAAGCAAGAAGAGCTTTCCAACATTCAAAGCGATAGGGGGAAAAGTGGCACTACAATTTAAAGATCTTTTAGATGCAAGGGCACATTTTGGACACAAAAAAAGAAATTGGAACCCAAAAATGGAACCCTTCATTTACACGGAAAAAAATGGGTTACATATAATTGACCTCCGAAGGTCAGTCGAATTATTAAAAGAGGCTTACCGCGCAGTAAACAATATTGCAGCAAAAGGAGGAGAATTTCTCTTTGTAGGAACAAAAAAACAAGCTCAGAATATACTAGAAGAGACTGCAAAGAGAGTTAATGCTTCATATGTTAAGGAACGCTGGTTGGGTGGCACACTCACAAATTTTAGCGTTATAAGAAACAGTATCAATAAATATAATCAACTCTGTGAACAAATTGAGCAGGAAGATTTCCAAAAATTATCCTCAAAAATGCAAAGTCGACTTTTAAGGCAAAAAAATAAGATGGAAAAGCACTTTGATGGAATTCAAAATATGGAAAAGCTCCCGGATTTGTTATATGTAATCGATGTAAGACGGGAAGATATTGCAATAAAAGAAGCTAATCTACTAGAAATACCGGTTGTAGCGATAATAGATACAAACTCTGACCCCGAAATGGTAGACTATCCAATCCCGGCAAACGATGATGCTATCGAATCAATTAAATTAATAACAAACATAATTGAAACTGCAATCGTTGAAGGGAAAAAACGATTTAAAGAAGAACAGTCAATCAAAGACAAAGAAGAATTACAAGAAAATAAGGAAAAAACAGCTTAGCAGGATAAATAATCCCTTGTGCGATAAATCTATAATTATAATAGGAGGTTCGTGTGTCTTCGGAAGTTGATGTTAAACTCATCAAAGAATTAAGAATAAAAACAAACGCAGGAGTGTTAGACTGTAAGAACGCATTAATTGAATCAAAAAGCAACATTAAAGAGGCAATTCAAATTTTGAGAAAAAAGGGAATTGCGGAAGCATCAAAAAAAATGGGCAGATCCGCAAAAGAAGGTATTATATATGCTTACGTTCACCCTGGAAGTCAAAAAGCTGGCGTAGTTGAATTAAACTGCGAAACCGATTTCGTAGCCAGAACTGACGAATTTCAAAATCTTGCAAAAGAAATTGCAATGCAAGTAGTTGCCAATAATCCCATCTCGGTAGATAGAGAATCGATACCCGAAGAAATACTCAAGGAAGAAAGGTCTATCTATGAAGAACAGGTAAAAAGAATGAATAAACCTGAAAAAATACAGGAAAATATCATTGCTAACAAACTTGAAAAGTTTTATCACGAAGTAGTTCTATTGGAGCAGAAATACTATAGAGAGCCATCAATAACCATAGGTGATCTTATAAAGGAGAAAATTGCGGTTATAGGCGAAAATATCTTAGTAAGTAAATTCCAAAGGTTCCAGGTTGGAGAGTAACCCTAAATACAAAAGGATATTAATAAAGTTAAGCGGAGAATTTCTTAAGGATAAAGAAGAAACTATTTCCTTTGAGAAATTAAACCTCATTACTTCCGAGATAAAATATATACACGAAAGAGGAGTCGAAATAGGGTTAGTTGTGGGTGGAGGTAATATCTTAAGAGGATTCAAGGCATCCCAGAAATACAAAATAGCATCTGGAGAACTGGATGAACTGGGAATGATAGCTACCTTAATAAATGGAGGGGCTCTTTCCTTAGCCCTTCAACGAAAAAAGGTTCCCAACTCTGTCCTATCCGCAATCCCAATTTCATCTTCTGTGGGCGATAAATACAGCAGACATAAAGCAATGAATTTATTGACTCAAAACCATGTAGTTATTTTCGTAGGAGGAACAGGCAACCCATTCTTCACAACCGATACTACCGCCGTTCTTCGTGCCTTGCAGATTAACGCAGATATTTTATTAAAAGCAACCAACGTTAAAGGGATCTACGATAAAGACCCCAATAAATTTTCCGATGCAAAATTTTACAAAAAACTTACCTATAAAGATGCATTAGCTCAGGGTTTAAAGGTAATGGACTTGACCGCCTTCTCATTGGCAATGGATCACAATTTACCTTTAATCGTCTTTAACAATGAAGTTCAAAACAATTTAAAAAAGGTAATCATGGGTAAAAATATAGGAACTATTATTAAAGGAGGGAGCAATGGATAAGGAAATCAAGAAAGAAATGATCGAAAAAATGGAAAAATCATTCTCAATAGTTTCCGAAGAATTTGCCAGCATCAAAACAGGAAGAGCTTCTCCAGTACTTATAGAAGGCATAAAAGTCGATTATTATGGTACGAAAGTGCCCATAAATCAGCTTGCTTCAATTGCAGTTCCCGAACCACATCTTATCGTAATTCACCCATTTGACGCAAAAGCTATAGATAACATTGAAAAAGCAATAATATCATCAGATTTAGGCTTGAATCCATCTAACGATGGTTCGGTCCTTCGTATCCCCATTCCTCCCCTTACCGATGAAAGAAGAGAGGAATTAAAAAAACTGGTTCACCGCCTTGCCGAAGAAGGAAAAGTATCTCTCCGAAATATAAGAAGAGATATAATAAAAGTGGTTCAAGATAAGGCAAAAGAAGGTTTAATAAGAAAGGATGAAGAACTAAGATGTAAAGATGAAATTCAAAAAGTAACAGACCATTATACGGACAAAATCAAAGATATTCTTATAAAAAAGGAAAAAGAAATCCTTGATGGATAATGAAAATCTTCCTACTCATATAGCAATAATAATGGATGGAAATGGAAGATGGGCAAAAGAAAAATCTTTGCCTCGTTTACAGGGTCATCTTGCCGGAGTAAACACCGTAAGAAGAGTTACTGAATACTGTCAAGAGTTTAATATAAAATATTTAACGCTATATGCTTTTTCTCGTGAAAACTGGGATAGACCAAAAGAAGAGGTCGCGGGGTTAATGTCACTTTTTTCTAAAGTGATAAAAGAAGAAATAAACGAATTAAAGAAAAATAGAATTAGAGTTCATTTTCTGGGCAACCTTGAAGAACTACCCGATAACGTAAAAAAATCAGCATTGTGGATTCAAGATCAAACAAAAAACTCTGATCAACTGGATCTTATACTTGCATTCAACTACAGCGGCAGGGCGGAAATAATCCAAGCAGTTAATAAGGCTATAAAAAAAGGAAAAGAGATAACGGAAGAAAGTTTCAGAAATTTTCTGCTTTTGCCCAATGTGCCGGACCCTGATCTATTTATTAGAACCAGCGGGGAATTAAGAATCTCCAATTTTCTACTGTATCAAATAGCCTACACGGAATTATTTTTTACCGATAAACTCTGGCCGGATTTTGATAAAAGCGACTTCATCCAAGCATTAAACTCTTATAAAAAGCGAGAAAGAAGATTCGGGACCATTCAGTAAATTTAACTCGACGCTGGACAACAGCACTTCTCTTCATACCCGCACTGTTTTTTATTGCCAGGAGCGGCGGAATATATTTTTTACTTCTCGTTGAATTGGGCATTTTTCTCGGAGTATATGAATTCTGTGATATACTAAGAGAACGAGGACTTACACCATACAAATCCCTTGCAATAATCTCTTCTTTAGTTTTAGGACTAAATGCATATTTTCAAAGTCATCTATTTACAATTATAACTATCACATCTCTGGTTATCGCTGTGGCTTGCGCAGAATTGTTCAGACCGAAAAAAGAACAAGCGATATTTCACCTTTCCGGAACAGTATTTGGGGTAATTTATGTCGGATGGCTATTCAGCCATCTCATACTTTTAATGCAAATGCCCCAGGTTTTAGAAGCTTTAAGTTATAAAAATATTTTCGGTATCGAAATACGTCTTGGGACAAGCCTTGCCTTACTTCCTTTTGTTCTTACCTGGATTAATGACGCAACTGCTTTTTTTGTAGGTAGAAAATTCGGAAAAAGAAAATTTTTCCCTTCAGTTTCTCCCAAAAAGACCTGGGAAGGGGTAATTGGAGGAGTTTTCGCGACAATTGCCGCAGCCTTTATATATCACTATCTCTACGCTTCTTACCTCTCATGGTTTGATTGCGTTACTTTAGGCATTGTAGTAGGAATTATCGCGCCTACAGGAGATTTAGTCGAGTCAATGATAAAAAGAGACGTACAAATAAAAGATGCCTCAAAGATAATTCCGGGACACGGTGGTTTTCTCGATAGATTTGATTCACTACTTTTTACAGCCCCCCTTATATACTACTATCTCCGATTCTTTGCTGTAAGATGAAAAACGTTGCAATACTTGGATCAACAGGCTCTATTGGGGCAAGTACTCTCAGGGTTATAAAAAACCTTAAAGATTTTAATGTTTTTGCTCTATTCGGGGGAAGAAATATTTCACTTTTATCCGATCAGGCAGAGGAATTCAAACCCAAATATGTTGGTACATTTTTTGCGAGTAATAAAGAAGAATTAGAAGAAAGATTAAAAAATAAATTCAAGATATTAATTGGACACGAAGAAGCGGATTTTCTATACGAAAATAGCGAAATAGACATAATAGTAATAGCTACAGCCGGAATATCTTCTTATAAATCGCTTATCAAGGGACTTAAAAACGGCAAAAGAATCTGCACGGCAAACAAAGAGACTCTTGTAGCATTTTCTCCTCTTTTAAGAGAGGAATTAAAAAATCTTCCCGGAAAATTAGTTCCAGTGGACAGTGAACACTCCGCGATATACCAGATACTAAATAATTCACCGGATAAAAATATAAAGAAAATAATAATAACAGCTTCCGGGGGTCCATTCTACAACAGAAAAGACCTTAGCAACATAACTCCCAAAGAAGCACTCAATCATCCAACCTGGGTTATGGGCAACAAAGTAACTATAGATTCCGCAACTCTAATGAATAAGGGACTCGAAATCATCGAAGCTTCGGTCTTCTTTGATCTAAAGTGCGAAGAAATTGAAGTCATAATACATCCCGAATCAATAATCCATGGTATGGTAGAATTCGCTGACGGGTCTATTATCTCGCAAATGTCTACTCCGGATATGAAAATACCAATACAATTTGCTCTAACCAACCCCGAAAGGGTTAATTCCCCGACAAACAGACTTAATCTGACAGAACTGGAGTCTCTAAACTTCGAAGAAATAAACCGGGAAAAATTTCCGCTTATATCCTTGAGTTACAGTATCTTAAAGGAAGGAGGAACTCTACCTGCCGTTTTAGTCGGTGCAGATGAAGTTGCCGTCGACAGATTTTTAAAAGGAGAGATATCTTTTCAAAATATTATGGATATAATTCTCGAGGTAACAAACTCGCATAAAATCAATAGGAACCCCGGAGAAAAGGAAATTATTGAAGCAATTAATTGGGCAAGACAGAAAGCCCGGGAGATAATGTAAATGTTTTTAGGACTAATCGTTGCGTTTTTAGCTTTAAGTGTCATGGTTTTTGTACATGAGTTTTTTCACTTAATTGTAGCCAAGTGGTCTTCAATGTACGCTCCGGTATTCTCAATAGGTTTTGGGCCAAAGTTATTTACGTTTTTCAAATGGGGAGAAACGGAATTCAGAATCTCCGCTATACCTTTCGGAGGCTATTGTGAAATAAAAGGAATGGACCCGGAACAAATGAAAGGTGAAGAAGATGAGTTTTATTCTAAGAATGTATTTTTGAAAATTGCAGTCGTTTTCGCCGGTCCATTTGCAAATTTTACTCTCGGATTTTTAATATTTTTATCGGTACTATTATTTAATGGCGTTGAAGTAACACCAACAACGACAATAAAACAAGTAAATACAGCGAGCAATCTTTTGCCAAATGACAGAATAATAGAAATAAACGGTAAGGAAGTCTCTAGCTGGTATGAAATAACAGAAAAAATACAAAAGAACTCTAAAATTTTACTCATCCGGGATAGCAAAAAAACAGATATAGTGGTTGATTCGCTAAATATCGACTCATTAATCCCCTTTGTACCTCCGATAGTGGGGAATGTCTACAAAGACTTACCCGCCGATAAAGCAGGGATAAAAAAAGGCAACCGTATTTTAAAAATTCAAAATAAATCTATAAACAGCTGGGATGATATAACATCAAGTATCCATCCCTCAGCAGAAGAAACACTCAGTATTGTTTTTTTATCCGATGGGGATACAATTAAAACCAGGATAGTACCTGAAAAACAAAAGAGCATGGAGGGAGATTCAATAATAAGTATAGGAGCAATTGGAATAGAATCACCGACCACAAAAATAACTATAGGCACCGCACAAGCATTTTCTTTTGCATGGGAACAAAGTTGGCATACTGCTTTACTTATTTATAGAACATTCTCCTGGTTGTTCCAGAGAAAAGTTTCGCCAAGAGATTTAGCAGGAGCGGTAGGAATCGTTGTATACACTAAAAAATCTATGGAAATGGGATTTATTCGACTGTTACTGTTTGTTGCATTAATAACAATTAATCTTGCTGTAGTAAATTTAATTCCAATACCTCCTTTAGATGGATTTCATATTGTGATGTCATTAGCAACTTTTACTTCGAGGAGGCCTCCTTCCAAAACATTGCTGAAAATAGTTCAGACAATTGGTTCTTTCATCTTGATTTCTCTCATGGTTTTACTATTACTTAATGACATAATCAGACTAATCCAGGGTAAGATTTGATTTAATAGCTTACAGCTTACAACTTACGGCTTACCGCTAACCCCCATCCCCAAAAAAACAATTTTACCACAGAGAACACAGAGAAAAAACAAACACACAGAGAACAAAAAAAAATATTTTTGTTTACTAAACCCCACCTCACAACAACAAAAAAAATAGTATCTCACACAAAGGCACTAAGACACGAAGCCCCACACCCAATTTACTCGTATTTGTTCAAAAACTCATCCACAACACCAAAATAATCCTACACGGGGATACAAATAGGAAAAACAACAAAAATTTTCGTGTATTCACATTAAAAAAATACAAATTTAATTGGTGGGGTTGGGTTTAGTGTATTTTGTGTGTTTGGTGGTTAAAAAAATCCAAAAAATCTGCGTTCATCTGCGTCCTATTAAATCCCCTTGACTTTTGGCGACAATAAAGTATTATTAAAACGTAATAGTTAAGGGAAAGCGGTCAGAATCCGCTACAGCCCCGCTACTGTATTTGGCAACGAAAACTGCAGATACCACTGGGTAGCATTTTACCCGGGAAGGTGCAGCGAGTAGGACGGCCATAAGTCAGGAGACCTGCTATTTTTAGAGTACTCCGAGGGGAGAAGAAAAATAGACAAATTAAAAGAAATATCATATATAACAATATTTACGGCTTTAGCCTTAGGTTTAGGGTTTTTACTTTCATATATACCCAATTTTGAACTTGTTTCTTCAACCGTTTTCCTGGCAGGAGTATTATTTGGTCTCCGCAGCGGTACATTGGTTGGAATCCTTACTTATCTTATTTTCGGTTTACTCAATCCAATGGGTATGTCTCCCCTACCTCTCCTTTTGGCACAAATAATTGTAGGAATATTAATCGGATCATTTGGAGGTCTTTGCCATAAAAAAAGATGGAATAAAGCACACATCATCTTACCCTTAGGAATACTCATCACACTCTTATCCGATATACTAACTACATCAGCAGGGTTTCTTTTCTTCCCGACTAAAAATAGCTTCTTAGTCTATTTTATTCTGGGGCTGCCTTTTGTTATCTGGCATGTCTTTACTCAAGGTATTATTTACGGTTTTATTTTAACTCCAACAATACAAAAAATTCAAAAAAGGAGGTTTTATGCTATTAATCTTAATAAGCATGATGTACGTTGAATCGAAAGGGATAACGGTAACGGCAGACAGGTTTGAACATCTACCTTATCAAGTTGAAGTAATCGAGATTGAAAATTTACTAACCATCGATAAACTGGGCGAAATTCTTGAGAAAGAAGCAGGAGTTAAAATAAACGAAAACGGAGATCCCGGCTCGTTGAGCCAGGCAGCCGTTCGAGGCAATACCCCGAAACATACACTTATAATGCTCAACGGACATAGAATAAACGATCCAAAGACAGGCGGATTCGATCTTTCAATAATACCATTAAGTGCAGTAAAAAGGATTGAAATAGTTAAGGGTTCATCTTCTGTATTTCAGGGCTCCAATGCAATAGGAGGAATTATAAACATCATTACCGGAAAGCAGATAAATCATATAAGATTTCAGGGAAACTCTAATTCCACTTTAGGTGCAAATCTACAACTTTACAGATTTGGCGTAAACGGTAATCTAAATCTTAAAAAGGGTGAAGGACAAAGGAGTAATACGAATTTTGAGCATTACTCACTCGCTCTTAATTGGAATGACTTAAATTTTACAGGAATTTATAAAGATTTGGGCACACCGGGCGCCCTGCCCGATAGCGGTATCGTTCCAATGTTTGGAGACTCAACTGCAACATCTTTGTTCGATAATCAACAAACAGAATTTGCAGACCTCTCCTACAGTAAGATATTTACCAGTGGCGATATTGGAATACTAATTGAACCCGCAATGACCGGAGAATTGCTTAAATATAACTGGAAATATGAACAATCAGATTACCTGACCGGAGAAAAAGATACAATAATAGCAAATGCCAGTTATAAAACAATAACCGGACAATTTAACACGAAATTTTTATACAAAATGTTGTCTTTATCAATCAACCTCGAAAAAGACACGGTATGGATCGGTCAATATACATCAAATTACGATACAACTTCTTTTTCACTTGGAGAAGAAAAAGCAGGAATAGCTCTTTCTCTTTTTCTTGAAAAAGCAAATATAAATACCTTCGTTTCCGTGAGAGAAGACTGGTACGGAAGTTTTGGTCTACATCCTTCTTTTACAATCGGAAGCAGAATTACCAAACCAATCGAGATTTTTGCATCGGTGGGCTCCGCATTCCAGGCTCCTACCCTCTACGATCTTTACTATCCGGGCTATTCCAATAAGGAACTCCAACCGGAGTACTCCCTTGCTTTAAACGGAGGAATAAAGATAAAGAGTATCACCATATCCGGACATATAGAAGAAATTTCCGATAGAATAGGAACTGATGAATTTTGGGTTCCTCAGAATATCTCCAAAACCAGAGTTTTCGGTATCGATATAGAAGGTGACGGCAAATATGAAGATATCTCGTATTCATTAATGTATTCTTATCTCGATGGTTATGATGAAATAGATAACTCCAAAAGAGAACTCCAGCACCAACCAAAGCATTCGGTCGCCGGTATACTTTCTTACGAAGGTCCCTTAACTGCCGAGATATCAGCCAGATGGTTAGAAAAGAAAAAAAGATGGTTATCAAGTAGCAGCTTTCCATATAATGAAGGATTAAAAGAAAGAGGTCCTGACTTTATCATGGATTTAGGAATCTGCAAAAAATTCAATAATTTTTCTTTAGGATTTAACATAGAAAATGTCTTTAACCGTAAATATATAACAAGTTTTGGAAATAATCTTGAAGACAACGACTACCCAGGAATGGGAAGATATTTCAATTTGTGGGCAGAACATTCATTCTAAATAAGGGGTTGACAAACTAAAAAACAGTATTATTATAAAATTGCTCGGTGGCCATAACGGAGAAGAAATACCCGTTCCCATTCCGAACACGGAAGTCAAGCTCTCCAGTGCTAATGGTATTGCCTCTTCGGAGGTGAGAGAGTAGGTCGCTGCCGGGCTTTTTTTATTTTTAACCACGAGATTACACAGATTACCACCAGATTACCCCTCCCCCAAATTATTATCACATAAAGACACAGAGAAAAATTTTTTTATGCCGTTTAAAACCAAAATCCCTACACCAATTTATATGGCGAACATTTGCTTTCATCAGCTGAAAACGACTCTTAAGGCGGGGGTTACAGTCTGAGGAAAGGAGCTATTAGGTATTTTTAACAAATCTTTTTTTTGGAATATCATCAATTTTCTTATCACAAATTTTTCGTATCTCTATGCCACCAGGACAATCATGACCAAATACAGGACAAGATAATTCGGTCGTCTTTTCTTCAACAGGAAAATGCTCAACGCAATGCTCCCATCCGCAAATAAGACCCTGTCGAGCATAACCCTTATTTTTTTCAAAATTTATAGAATAACCAACAGAAAAACTTTTATTTAATCTTTCAGTTAGTGCGATTATTTCTTGAGCTTGTTCTTTGGATACATGAGCTCCATGAACAGCTTTATTGCACATATCAACTATTGTATTTAGAGCTTTCCCTTGTTCGTATGCAATAATCTCCTTTTCGAGTAATTTAGAAATGTAAAATTTATTTCCTACTTTTTTATTTTTTTGTATATCGAATAACCTATTCACAACTCTCGACAAAACCCTTTCTATATCAATACGTAAAGCGGCTAAGGAAAGATTTGGGTCAGAATCGAGCAGATTCAATGCATTTTGAGTAGGAAAAGTTTCAAAAATATTTATCGAGGGCGCACCTTTGCTTTCAGCCTTTTTGGCTTGTTGTTCAATCTTTTCAACCATTACATTTAATTTTTTTATTTCGTCTTTGAATTCAAATTCGGCACCAAACCATTTAGCCTTCTTTAAATATGGCGCCAAAAGAGGAATGGATAGCAAAAATAATAATCCGATTGAAAAGTTATCAAGTTCAAAATAATTAGGCCAAATGCCCCGTACAATTAATATACTTACAATAAAGAAAAATGCTATCCATTGCATTATTTTCATAATTTTTGGCACCTAAAATAGTTTATATGTACTAATATTAATCACAAAAACTCCGCAGTAACTCAAAGTTGCGGGCCACACCATTACCACCTCCCTCACCGATCATTGCAGACAGACTATTCTTCAATACTACCATTCCACTCACGTCAAGAAACGCCGACTATACTGGTATTTGCGTAGCGGGCCACGAGATCAGGATGACTAGTCAGGCGCTTCCGGACATGCCGAATGAACGTAGCCAATCCACAACAGGCGTCATCATGCCCGTCATAGTAGATCTTCGAAATCAGTCTCTGCTGCGGACACCAACCTCTGCAGATTTCAAACTCCGGACAACTGCTCATTGCATCCCTCTCGAGTTCTGCCCTCTCCTGAAGGTTACGCATCTTGGCACCAACGACTATGTCGTCGAAAGCGTCTGTCAAAACATTCCCAAGGCTTGCCTCGTTACTTCCTTCGCTGTCGCAGTGGGCTATCGTTCCATCAACGTCTATCTCAAAATAGTGGCCGTGACAATCGCCAGTGAAGACGCACAGGCTACTCTGTTTTGCTATTATCACATTGTGTATCGCATCAAATTCTCTTATACGAATTCTGTCGCACCCACGCTTCAACCATGCATCGTATAACGAACAATAAAAACGATTCCTGCCTTCCGGATCCATGTAGTAGCTAATTTTCCTACTGTCTGGCAAGCGGTGGATCGAAGGCATGACAGCGTTCAGTGCTAGATTGCTGATTCCATTTTCGAGAAAGAAGTCAAAGAAGTGTTCTGCTCCGAGTTCGAGAGTCTTATCGGTTACCACTGCGAGAACACAGATTGGAATATCATACTCCCGCAGAATCCCAATTCCATTTAGCACATCTTTGAACGTACCGCCTGCCTTACAGTCAACTCTATGGGCATTGTGGACATACTCTGGTCCGTCAAGGCTAACCCCAACGGAGAACTCAAACTGCCTTAGAAAACTGGCCCATTTCTGAGTAATTCGGGTGGCATTCGTCTGAATTTGATTTGAGATTCGCTGATTATCTTCTGCGAACTCGGCCTGGAGCAAGAGTGCCTTCTGGTAGAAGGAGCGAGGTAGGAGCGTAGGCTCACCACCATGCCAAATGAAGCTCACGGTACGTCTCTTCGCGCCTTTCAACGCCCAGGCGATGGTGTTTGCAAGTACTTCGAAGGACATCCGGTCGTTGCCTTTGGAATACCTGTCAAGGCAATACGTACAGCGCAGATTGCACTTCCTGCTGACCTTAATAATCGTTACTAGGTGTTGCGTATCTTAACTCTCCTTCACTTCTTGGATGGATCGGTAGCGAGTTTTGAGTTTTGACACAAGCAACCTCTCAGAGCGAGTTAGAATTTTATCTGATTCGATAAGTGTCATACGTTTTATCGGATCTATGGACTGCAAGATCAAAACCTTTAGCGTAACCCGATCTTTGGGCGAGAGTCTGCGAGAAAAGTAATCTAGCCGACGACAAAACAACCTGCACGTCTTCTCAGCTATCAGCAAGTTTTTCTCACCCGATTCAACAAATCTTATATCCTGACGCACATTATTTTCAGGACCCGCATAGTAACAGACATTCCAAGGGTCTTTTGCCGACCATCTCGGCCAAGGGGGTTCAGGGGTATCCATCCAAGCTGCACTCCGTGTCGACCCGACAGGAACAATAAATCTAAAGAACGCCCTCAAAACCGTATACACAGATACAGTCCGAAATAGGGACCCATCTTCAAATTGTTCTGTCGGTATCCCTGGCTCAAGCCGCAAAACAAGGACCTGAAACAGCTTTTCCTGGTCTTCAGGAAGTCTCTCAGCCCAGTCTCGGAGCTGCCGCATCAATCTCTTCATTGGATCCTCCTTTACGATATTGAATACGCACTAAAATTAATACAAATACTCCATTGTTAGCTGCATAAACCGATTTCAATATTTCTAGTTAACTCCTTTTCACATATCCTTTTCAAAGAAGATCAGACCCTGATATTTCATGCCAGGCTTAATCTTTTTTATAACAACATTATCTTTTACAAATTTCTTATATACATCCTTTCGGCGCAAAAGTAATGGGACGCCTACCGGACGGATCAACGGCAAAGTTACCAAAAAGATGAACAAAAAAATATACCCACCATACCCGAATACAGCACATCCCATCTTCCCTGCAGATGTCTCGAAGTATTACGTCTGCAGATTGCCTATATTGTTTATGATCAAGATATCCATCTCTCATCAATTGATATAAAACATCGTGAATCAAAGACCCTCGCATAAAAGAAGGCGTGTCTATGGTTGGGCCAGAGGGACCGTCCCACGCGTAGCCTTTCTTGATAACTAGTTTTCCTTTTTTATCTAGAGTAATGTAGTCTGTATTGATTGAGGATTTTGGGATGATAGAGATGTCAATCCTATAAGCCTTTTTTAATTGATATTTGTAGCCGCTATTATAAGCAATGCATTCGCCCATTTATCCCTTCATAAGTTTTTGACAAACTCCAACATTAAGCTTTAGCCGTCAAAATACTCCCGCATTTGAATGCTGCGGTTTCATTCGGCTGAAAACTTCTGTTAGAGTTCCCATCAATTCCATTATGGTTTATATATGTGCTACGGATAAACCAAAATTCTTTTGTTATATTAAGATATTCTATGCCTAATTTAGTAATCTTCATTTTTCTCTAATTTTTACTCTAATTATAGTATATTTTATATAAATTTCTTATTTTGTCAAGTAATTAAATTGGGATTTGAATATTAGCGAGTAGGTAGCAGAGAGTAGTTAGCAGTTAAAAAGTAAAACAAGAAAATCTTTGTGTGCTCTGTGGCTCAAATAGTTCTTAAGTTGGGATGGGTTTTGAACAAAAAATATCTTTTTTCTTAGTGCCTTTGTGTCTTAGTGGCTACTAAAGTAAAAAAATATTATTTTTTTCGCAAGCCCGGACCATATCATCCGGCCATACCCCACACTGTACTTCACCGATATGAGCTTTCTGCAAGATTAACATACAAAGACGGGATTGTCCGATCCCACCCCCTATCGAAAGGGGTAACTTATCCTCTAAAAGCATTTTATGCCACATTAGTTTTTTTCTATCTTCAGTATCCGTAATCTCAAGTTGCTTCAGTAAAGCTTCCCTGTCAACTCTTATACCCATTGATGAAATCTCAAAACCTTCCTTTAAAACCGGATTCCAAACGAATATATCGCCATTTAAACCTTTTCTATTCTCTCCTGTAGGTGTGGTCCAATCATCATAATCCGGAGCCCTTCCGTCATGAACTTTACCATCCGCGAGTTTTCCGCCGATACCTATAACAAAAACCGCTCCCTTTTCTTTAGTTATAGCGTCTTCCCTATCCCTCGGGGCAAGTCCAGGATATTTCTCCTGCAATTCTTCACTATGTATGAAAGTTATTTCATCACGCAAAAAGGGCTGAAGTCGAGGAAACTTCTTATATACAACCATTTCAGTTTCTTTTAAAACTTCATATATCTTTCTGACAATACTTTTCAAAAAACCTAAACTTCTTTCTACCTCGGATATCACCCTTTCCCAGTCCCACTGATCAACATAAATAGAGTGTAGATTATCCAAAATTTCATCTCTTCTTATAGCATTCATATCTGTATATAAACCGCTTCCCTGGCTAAACTCATATCTGGCTAAAGCCATTCTTTTCCATTTCGCAAGGGACTGAACAATTTCCGCCTCTGCATTCGATATATTCTTCATATCAAAAGAAACAGGTCTTTCAATACCATTAAGATTATCATTAATGCCGGTACCGGCAGCTACAAATAGAGGTGCGCTCACTCTTGTCAAATTTAACTGATTTGCAAGTTCTACTTCGAAGTAGTCTTTTACCAATTTGATTGCTTCTTCTGTCTCTTTTAAATTTAAATGATTAATATAGTTTTCCGGAATTTGCAAATCCATTCCATCCTCCAAGCGTAAATATTAAAATTTTTTAAATCCGTTTTCATCCATGGTTAATTCTTTGGTGAGGTGGAGTTGGGGAAACAACATAATTTTGTTTTTTTTCTCTGTGTTCTCTGTGCCTCCGTGTGAGATATTTATTTTTAAAATCTGCGTTCATCCGTATCTGACTAAAACAAAATTGGGTGTGGTTGGGTAATCTGGTGTTAATCTGTGTAATCTCGTGGTTACATAAACTACTCATACTCGTCCCAGCTTTTGATTTTTAAATCTTCAAGAGAAGTTCTCTGCATTGCTTCTACCAAACGTTTCGCAACTTGTAAATCCGTAACAAGAGGAACGTTAAAATCAACCGCCTGGCGTCTTATAAGATAGTCATTATCAAGCTCTTCTTTTTCGATATTTTTTGGGATATTTATAACCATATCAATTTTTCCGTCAGAAATATAACTAAGAGTATTTGGCTCCTTACTTTCCAATGGCCAATTAAGAATTGTTGAATCAATCCCGTTATCTTTCATAAATTTAGCAGTCCCTTTGGTTGCGTAAAGTTTAAATCCCATATTCTTTAGAATCTTCGTACTTTCTAAAAATTCCACTTTATTGTCAATAGGACCCGTGGAAAGCAATATTGTATTTTTTGGTCTTCTAAAACCTACAGAAATAAAACTTTTCAGAAATGCCTCGTTAAAATCATCACCCAGACACCCTACCTCACCGGTAGAAGCCATTTCAACACCGAGAATGGGATCCGAACCTTTAAGACGGGAGAATGAAAATTGCGGAGCCTTAACACCCACATAATCAAGATCAAAAGCTGAATTCGTGAGAGCAGGAACTTCCTTCCCCATAATTACTCTTGTTGCAGCATCAATAAAGTTAATTTTAAGAAACTTGGAAACAAATGGAAAACTTCTTGAGACTCTCAAATTACACTCAATAACTCTGACCTCATTATCCTTGGCTATGAATTGAATATTAAAGGGACCGGTTATCTTTAAAGCCTTTGCAATTCTTCTGGCAATTATCTTTATCCTTCTCATCGTTTCGAGATAAGTACGCTGAGGAGGTAGCACCATGGTCGCATCTCCGGAATGAACACCCGCATTTTCAACATGTTCGGATATAGCATAACAGTAGAGTTCACCTTTATTTGCAACCGCATCGATTTCGATTTCTTTAGCCCCGGTAATGAATTTACTAATTACCACAGGATGCTCTCTATTGACTTCAGAAGCCCTTTTAAGATATCCCTCTAATTCATCTTCGCTTAATACTATACTCATAGCGGCACCACTAAGGACATAACTGGGGCGTACCAGAACAGGGTACCCAACTTCTTTTGAAAATTTTTCCGCTTCTTTAATTGTAGTAACTTCTTTCCACTGTGGCTGATCGATGCCAAGTTTATCCAGCAACTGTGAAAATTTGTGCCTGTCTTCAGCATTATCAATATCAACTGGTGAAGTTCCAAGCACTTTTATACCATTTTTATGCAAAGGCAGGGCAAGATTATTAGCAATTTGTCCGCCAACCGAAACTATAATTCCAAGCGGATTCTCTTTATCATATATGTCCAGAATTCTTTCAAGTGTCATTTCATCAAAATAAAGTTTATCACAAATATCGTAATCCGTACTCACCGTCTCCGGATTATAATTTATCATTATAGCTTTATAATTTAAATTTCTAAGTGCATTAACAGAATTAACACAACACCAATCAAATTCTACCGAAGAACCAATTCTATACGCTCCACTTCCCAGAACAACAACTTGATTTTTGTCACCAAAATTCAAATCATCTTCCGAAGCATTATAGGTAATATACAAATAATTAGTTTTAGCGGGATACTCCGCAGCCAAAGTATCTATCTGTTTAACATAAGGGATAACGTTTTTCTTATTTCTTATTTTTCTTACTTCAAGTTCTTTCGAATTAGTCAAAATAGCAATCTGCTTATCCGAAAATCCTTTCTGCTTGGCTTCTTTTAATAATT
>CAZRYJ010000032.1:0-11017 GCA_964604245.1 uncultured bacterium
CGTCAACGTTTTCGTCAGGTTCCGGTACTTGATACTCAAGAATATCCCTGTCGCTTTCTACAATGACATCTACCATATCGACAGAAATAAATGAATCTCCTAAAGTCCTCGGCATCTTTTCATTGACCTCAGCGATCACCATTAAACTGTTTTCCACCGCTGACTTCACAATATCAACTGATATTCCAAGGCTCAGATAACCATTCTTATCGGGAGGGCTTGTTTGAATAAGTGCAACATCAAGAGGGATTGTTCCTAATTTGAATAGAGAAGGAATTTCAGAGAGGAAAATGGGTGTGTAATCGCCTCGGCCGCTCACTATACCCTGCCTTACATTTGGTGCCAGGAAAAAGCTGCAGGTTCTGAACTTACTGCAGTATTCTTCCTTAATATAGGGAGCATTTCCCTGTGTTAGAAGATGGTATATTTCGGCATCCTGAATATCATTGTTTCCGCTCACGAGTTCTTCAACCAGTAGTTGAGGCTGTCCGCATCCTGTTCCGATAAAGATCCGTGCTCCGGATTCAATCATTTTTATGGCTTGTGGTGCACTCTTTATTTTACTTTTGTATAGCTCTCTCCAATTAGGCAATTTCACTCCTTTGATAAAATTATTCTTGCATCAACGACAAAAGCTCCGTCCCCGATCTGACCTACTTTTAGGGGATTAATATCGACTTCGGCGATTTCGGGGAAATCCATTACCAATTGTGACAACCGCAGTAAACTCGTAACAATGGCATCAATATCAACGGGTTTCTCGCCGCGGATTCCGGAAAGGAGGTTATAAGTTTTTGTGTTTTCCATCATCTTTTTGCATTCTTCGGTAGTAATGGGTGATAGGCTGAAACTTACGTCTTTTAGTACTTCAACGAAAATACCTCCGAGACCAAACATAAGCATTGGTCCGAACTGAGGATCTTTTTTCATGCCTAAAATAACTTCTCTACCAGTGGTAATCATTTTTTCAAGTAGAACACCTCGAAGATCCGCTTCAGGCATTTTGTTTCTAATTCTTAACATCATAAGGTCAAACGCATCCTCGACTTCAGACGCATTACTGAGTCCAATTTTAACTCCACCCAGATCGGACTTATGGAGAATATCGGGGCTCGATATTTTCATCGCAACCGGGTAATCCATTTCATTTGCGAAATTGACTGCTTCTTCGGAAGTAGATGCAAAGTGTCCCTCGGGTATATTAAGACCATACGATTCCATTATAGTCTTGGCATCGAATTCACCAATCTCAAGAAGGTTTCTTGAACGATATGATTTTATAATCTTAATGACAGGGTTTTTATTTACGGCAAAGCGTTCAAAAATCCGAAAAGGTCTTGATTTATAGATACTATATTTTACCATTTCAAGCATTGCTCTTGCTGCTCTCTCTGGAACCGGATACTGGGGTATGTCATTTTCTCTTAGAATGTTCAAACCGTTTTTGACGGTATCGGCTCCCATAAAACAGGTCATGACAGGTTTTGAATACTTCTTTGAAATTTTTACTATTTCTTTTGCAATTGCAGTATCATTCGTCATTTTTTGAGGTGTTAGAATAACAATTACTCCATCAACAGAGCTGCTTTTGAGTATTATATCTAGACTCTTCCCGTAACGGTCACTGTCCGCATCGCCGAGAACATCAACAGGATTATTAACTGACGCTGACGGAGGAAGAAGTTTAAGAAGATTTGACTTCGTTTTATCATCAATATTGACTACTTCAAGTCCTGACATTTCAAGAGCGTCCGACATCATTATTCCCGGTCCTCCTGCGTTAGTGATTACGGCAATACGGTTACCGGAAGGCAAAGGCTGGTATGCCAGGGCAGTGCTTATATCGAATAAATGTTCTATGGATTGAGCTCTGATTACCCCTAATCTTTTGAAAGCGCATTCATATGCGACATCGGATCCGGCTAAACTTCCGGTATGAGAAGAAGCTGCTTTAGCGCCGGCACGGCTTCTGCCCGATTTTAAAATAACAAGAGGTTTAATTTTGCCAACCCTTTCAGCGATACGCATGAATTCCTGCCCGCGTGAGATGTTTTCAAGATATGCGGCTATAACTTTTGTATTGTTGTCTCCTTTCAGGTATTCAAAGAAATCTACTTCGTCAATCGATGCCTTATTTCCTATTGAGGCTATAAGCGAAAATCCTATTCTGTTCTCCTGTGCCCAATCCTGAATGGATGCGATGAGAGCTCCGGACTGAGATATTAAAGCGATTGTTCCTTCCTTTCCAATAGCCTGTCCGAATGCCGCGTTTAATCTATGCCATGGGTTTATTAATCCGAGGCAATTGGGACCCATCAGGGTAATATTGGATAGCCGGGCAAACTGGACAAGCGCGCTTTGCGCCTTTTTACCCTCTTCGTCAGTTTCTCCAAACCCGGAAGATATTATAATAACAGCTTTTACGGTTTTTTTAGCACAATCCTTCATTACTGAAAGAACAACATTACGGTTTACAACAATTACGGCGCTATCAATGCTGTCAGGAACATCCAATAACGATGGATAACATTTAACGTCAAGTATGGATTTGCTTTTTGGATTTATAGGATAAACAGGACCTTCGAAACCTCCGTCCAAAATATTCTTCAATACCGCATGCCCTACCTTTTGCGGATTACTCGAAGCGCCGACAACTGCAATAGATTTCGGGAGTAATAATTCTTTAAAACTCATATTTCCAATTTTTATACATCGTTATCATTTTTAAATTTAGAATCCTATGTTTATAAAATAAACAACATTAAGTACAGGTTGTTTCAACATAGTCTATGTATATTTTATATTAATCGCAAAAGTGATTATGTCAAGAATATAAATGGAAAAGGCAGGAATCCTGGTTCCTTTTTATAGTATCAAGTTCAATTCTCCCACAGTTTCAAATTTTACCTAATGAACAATTTAATAATTGTTAGCGAGCCAAGCATTATTGTAAACCAACCTATTATTAACTTCATCTTTTTTTCAGGAATTTTCTTTACGGTTATCGCCGAAAGGGGAGTGGAAAGAACCGCGCCTATAACAAGAGGTAAAGCCAGTTTCCATTCTATATTACCGTTCAATAATAGGTACAGAATAAAACCCACTAGGCATATTATCCCTTCCGCAAGAGAAGTACTTCCGACCGAATTTTTTGCCCCTCTTCCAGTTACCACCTGTCCGCCGGTAACAAGAGGTCCATAACCGCCGCCTGAAACTCCTTTGTTAAAACCACTCAAAACAGCTATGAAACTAAAAGTTTTCCAATTGAAACGAGAGGGTCTATTAACCTTAAGTAATATATAAACACCTATAAAGAAAATCATAAAACCTATATAAAGTTTTAAGATTATTTTTGGTACACTTAAAGAAAAGAAGACTGCCGAAACAACACCTACAATACCTAAAACAACCAGAATGTAAGAAACTTTAGCGTCCTCTGAACGCGGAAGGTATCCCAGGAAGCGCAATCTACTTGAGACAATTTTATTATCTTTACTGAAATCAAAAGAAACATTACCAAGTTTATGATGAAAAATAGCAGATAAAACACCGGTAACAAATTCTGAAAAAAGAATGGCCGGAACGACTTGCAAGGGACTAAAACCCAAGAGCAACAAAAGAGGAGTCAGAGTTGTTCCGTAACCCATGCCCAACGACGAATCAACATACTCACAAACAAAAGCAAATAACGCATACAAATAAAACACGAAAACCTCCTTTTATAAAAGTTTTTACTTAGACCAGCTTGAATCGTACTACGATAATACTACAATCATACTACAATAAACTATTTTGTCAAGGAGGTATTTTTGTTTTTGGTTTAGTGTTCGTTTTTTCGGATTGCATTGGGTTCTGTCGTGTTTGAACGCGAAACACGGAACTTGAAACTATGCGTTTAATTAGACTTTTCTGTTAGGATGTATAAAGATATAGGGATATGAAGAATTCGAGAAAATGTAAATGTTTACAGGTAGCCCAGTTTTTCGAGGCGTTTTTTTAATAGTTTTACCTCTTCTGAGGAGAGGTCTTCTTTTTTTGATTTTTTTAGCGCCGCAAGGTCTCGTAGCACATAAACAACAAACTCATTTACGCTGCTGAAGCCGGTATCTTCGATTATTTTTTTGAGTTTGTCGTATAGGGGTCGAGGTATTTTTAGAGTTACTTTATCGCTTTTCATATAGGTATTTTAAACTTTAATTTGAGTAAGTCAAGCTTCCGGTTAAGCTAAATAGCTAACCGAGTCATGAGTTATGTGTCTTGAGCCAATATTGGGTACCTGATACCGGGTTCCAGGTCCTAGGGAAAAATAAAAAATTTCGTGTATTTAATAGTTAAAAATACAGATTTAATAGGTGTAGTTGGGTTTAGTGTTTTTGGTGTGTTTCGTGGTTAAATAAATGTTTGTTCTTTGTGTCTTAGTGCCTTCGTGGCTCAATCTCTTTTTGGGGGTTGTGGGATGGGTTTAAACAACGAAAAATATATCCTGTTGATCTGCGTTAATCTGCGTCCCGTTCCTGGGGTGGTATGGGTCTCTGCGATCTCTGCGTCTCTGCGGTTAATTACAAATTTCCCGAAAATTACAATAATTACAAATTTTCTCGTTCGTAGTTTTTTTAAAATTTTCTCTTCCTATAGGTATATTTTCCGAAACATCTTCGCAAAATGAATGCATTTCTTCTGTTTCTTTTTGTACGGTATGGATAAAGTTTTCGACTTGGTAGTTTTTAAATTGCATTTCCTTTTCCCTGTAAGTAGGGTCGAGGTATGCTGAGATTGCTGAGAAATTTTCCGGTTTCTTTTTAAAGTGGTAGGATGCCCAGCAAACATATCCCGTTAACTGTTTATCATGCTTATTTCTATCTTCTTTTCCTGTTTTCCAGTCAATTATATAAATTTTTTCGTCAAACGGGAAGAGAAAATCAACTTTACAATATGTTTTCATGCCGTCAAGGCGAAATTCTCCGTAGCCCGGAGGTTCAATAATCCATTTATGTTTATTTTTTACTGCTTTTTCTATTATCCATCCGAATCTTTCACTATTTAGAAGATTTTGAAGATTCTTTTTTATTGATGAAAATAATTCTTTTGTATTGATTTCTCCCGTTTTTTCGTAATAAACTTCTGAAAATGTATTGCTCTTACAGTATTTTTCGGTTTCTTTTTCAGTGAAAGCTAAAAAACGTTCCCGGTCAACTGTGCTTTCAGATTTCAAAAGTCTTTCAAGTAGGGTAGCAATAACATTATGGGTAATTATTCCGATTGCAAGAGGAATTGAGGTAAGAGCTTTTAGTTCTTTAATTTTATATTCCGAATAATCGGTATCGAATTTTGGGTAATACGCATAAAAGTATTGCCTTTTGCATATTTTGAAAGTTTCGTATCTGCTTAGGGACCACCCAAGAATAGGCGTATATTCAAATTTTTCAATCAATTTAAACCTCTTTTCATTATTGAATTCTAAGATATGTGTAAAAAATGTCAATAGCTAGGGTGCAAGGAAGGCAATTAGTATGTAGGATTTAGAATTTAGGAAAAACAAAATAAATAATTTGTGCTATTTGTGTGAAATTTAGTTTATTGAGTTCGTAGAGTTCATTGGGTTTGTTGGGATGGGTTTTAAACAACAAAATATATTTTTTTTCTTTTTCTCTGACCTGCCCTGTGGGGAGAAACGACCGTACCAGGGTATCCTCTGTGGTAAATATTTTAGTTAGGACGTTAAGGGGTTAGGAGGGTTAGGGAGTTAAAACAGAAAATAAAAAACGGTGTGAATGGGTAATCTGGTGTTAATCTTGTGTAATCTCGTGGTTACATTTTTTACTGTTAGTCAAATTTTTGCATTGACAAAAGGTAGATTTTCTATTATAATCACGATTATGAAAATGGCAGAGCGTTTTACAAAGGTAAATTATTACTTGGAAAATAGATATAATATAGCTAATTTTGTTTATAATATATACTCGCTTTCTAAGCCCATAGTTAGGAGAGTGCCAAACCCCATAAATTGAGTCCCCGATGTTGAAAAACCCCTGTAGGTTTGATTTGCTTAATTAAAGATGGGTTTTTGATTGTTGATTATAATTTTAAGTGATGTTTAACAAAGGAAAACAGGAGGGTTACATGTTTAAAAAAACCTTATTTGTATTGTTGAGTGTCCTGATTCTTTCAGGTGTTTGCTTTGCACAGGAAGAAGCTGCCGAGGAGCCGATGGAAGATTCGACAGCTGCTGCTGTAGTAGAAGAGTCGACGTTGGTTCTGGAAGATATCCAGATCTGTTCTGCAATTGAAGATAGGCAGCCGTCAGGTGTTGGCACTGTTTTTTCCGACGATTTAGACAAAATATACTGTTTTACAAAGATTGTCGGAGCGTCAGATACTGCATTAGTAAATCATGTATGGTATATGGGCGATCAGCAGTTAGTGAGTGTTAGTTTATCGGTAAAATCTGCGTCCTGGCGTACCTGGAGTTCCAAAATGCTTGATATGGGGTTAGGCAAAGGACATGTGGAAGTAGTTACGGAAGGCGGAGATGTATTAGGAAAGGCTGACTTTGAGATACAGGCAGCTCCTGAAGCAGCAGAAGAGGCCGAAGAGCCTATGGAAGAGGAGACGGAAACAGGAGGGGCAGCCGAAGAAGAGTAAACACTAATAAGAGTTTACAGGAAAAACCGCGGTATTTTATAAGTACCGCGGTTATTTTTTTGTCGCGTTCAGCTTACCGCTTACGGCTAACCGCAGAAAAAAAAGTTTGTACATGTAGGCAGTATAGAAATATAAACAAAAAAAGTAAAAGCTATAAATACTACATTTCTTACATATTAAGAAATGGTGTAATGAGGTTGGGTTTAGCGGAGAGCGGAAAGCGGTCAGCGGATAGCGTGAGAGTTGTGGGTTGTCTGTGGTTAAAACAGTCCCGTTATATTCCCTTCCTCGTCAATATCAATGTTTTCTGCCGCAGGATTTTTTGGCAACCCGGGCATTAGAAGGATGTCTCCGGTTATTGGTACAAGGAAACCGGCTCCTCTCGAAGCTTCTATTCTTCTTACTGTTACTATAAAATCTTCAGGTCTACATAATAGTTTAGGATCATCGGAAAGAGACTTTTGAGTTTTTGCAATACAAATGGGGAAGTTTTCCAAGCCTAATTTTTTAATAAGTTCTAGGTCTGATTGTCCTTCTTTTGTAAATTCTACCGCTGCAGCACCATAAATTTCTCTTGATACAATTTCGATTTTCTTTTGTACTGACTCTTCAAGAGAATAAAGCGGTTTAAAGTTTCTTTTACCAGAGACTTTATCAATAACTTTTTCGCCTAAATCTATGGCTCCTTCTCCGCCTTTCTGGTGAACTTCAACAATTGAGGATTCTATATTTTTTGAGAAAGCGAATTCCTTTATAACTTCGATTTCTGCGTCTGTATCGTGAGCAAATTTATTTATAGCTACTATTGCCGGGACAGCGAATTTTTTAATATTTTCCAGGTGTTTTTCAAGATTTGGCAAACCGTTTCTTACTGCTTTAGGGTCAGTTTCTTCAATACTTTTTAAGTCTTTTCCCCCATGGTTTTTTAATGCTCTTGTGGTTGCGACAAGAACAACTACTTGGGGACTAAGACCTGATTTTCTTGCCACGATATCGAAAAATTTTTCTGCGCCCAGATCAAACCCAAAACCGGCTTCAGTTACCACGTATTCGCAAAGTTTTAAGCCCAATTTCATGGAAAGAACTGAGCAGGTACCTTGTGCGATGTTGGCAAAAGGCCCTCCGTGAACAAGAGCGGGTGTACCTTCTGTTGTCTGGACCAAATTTGGTTTTAAAGCGTCTTTTAACAAAGCAGTGGTAGCACCTTCAATTTTTAAATCCTTCAAATAAACCGGCTCTTCATCATAAGTAAAACCTAATAAAATATTGGAAAGCATTTCTTTTAATTCGCCGTAATCTTCGGCAAGACACAGAATAGCCATAATTTCTGAAGAGGCTGTAATTTGGAAGAAAGATTCTCTCGGGATACCGTGAATTCTTCCTCCGAGACCTATTATGATATCTCTCAGGGAGCGATCATTCATATCCATTACTCTGTACCATTTTGTTCTTCTTGGGTCAAGTCTTGGTTCTTTTCTCTGATATATATGATTGTCTAAAACTGCCGCAATAAGGTTATGAGCACTCTCAACAGCTCTCATATCACCTGTAAAGTGCATATTTATTTCTTCCATGGGTAGAACCTGAGCATAACCTCCGCCTGTTGCTCCTCCTTTTCTTCCGAATAAAGGTCCGAGTGAAGGTTCTCTTAAGGTTACAATTGAAGATTTTCCAAGTTTGTTTAAGCCGAGGGATAATCCTATGGAAATTGTAGTCTTTCCTTCGCCCGCGGGAGTCGGAGTAATTGCGGAAACTAGAATTAATTTACTGTCTTTTCGTTCTTCTTTACTGTTTAAGGCTTTGATTTTGATTTTTCCTTTGTGGTTTCCGTATAACTCTATGTCTTCTTCTTTAAGCCCTAAGTTTTTAGCAACTTCAGAAATATTTCTTAATTTTATTAATTTCGCTATCGTTATATCATTATTCATGTTAACCTCTTAATTGCTTTTACTCTTGACTATGTTAATTTCTTTATTATTAATTAAAAGCTTTTTTATATTAAAGATAATTATAGATTATGCAAGTGCGGAATAGAGTTAATTGGAGGAATAATGCATGATATCATTGTTGTGGGTGGAGGTATTATTGGGGGTTCGGCGATATATCACCTTCTCGAAAAAGGATATACGGGTAAAATTTTAATCTTAGAAAAGAACAATGCTCTTGCTCAAGAGTCAACTTCTCTTTGTGCGGGCGGTATGAGAAATATATGGTCAACCGAAGTAAATATGAAGATGACTTCTTATTCGATAGAACATTTTAAAAACTTCAAGGAAAATTTTGGAATTTCCATTGGGTTCGAACAGAACGGATATCTTTTTACTTATTATGAAGAAAATTGGCAGGATATTGTAGATTTTAAACCTAAGTGGGATGAAGCGGGTGTGAATGTGGAATTAATTCCTCCTGAAGATATTGCCAATATTGTTCCGTATTTTATACCTGGAGTAAACCATCTTAAAGATGATATCTTGAATATGGTTCCTGTTTCTCCGATTGTTGGAGGACTTTTGGGTAAAGATTGCGCGATATTTAATGCTACAACTCCAGCTCAGACTTATTTCGATTTCTCAAAGGATAAATATCCTGAGAAGATCGAGATAAAATTAAATAAGGAAGTAGAAAAAATAATTATTGATAATGGAAAAGTTAAGGGAGTGATTACTCGGGATGGAGAAAAAATACCAGCTGGTGCAGTCCTCTTAACTGCCGGAGCATGGTCAAGACAAATATTAGATAACTCTAATATTCCCGACGATTTATCTATTCCCGTAGTTCCTATCAAGAGAGTTTTATATGTTATATCACCACCAATGAATGAGAAGGACTATAGTAAGATTCCTTTAACTATTATAGATAATGGTGTTTATTTTAGACCGGAAGGAGATAATTTGGTTGCCGGAAGAGCAGATGAAAAACAGGCGCCGGGTTTTAATACAGAACCAGTCAGGTCTTATTATGAAGATTTTATGAATCTTTATCTACAGGTCAGGATTCCGGGTTCCGAGTATTGCCGGATTCAAAATATGTGGGGAGGATTGTATGCTGTTAACACGAAAGACCATAACGCTTTAATAGGAGAGCATCCTGATTTTGAAAATTTATTTATATGTACCGGTTTTAGTGGACATGGTGCTATGGAGGCACCGGCTGCGGGTTTGTCAATTGCGGAAATAATAGAGAGTGGAGAAGTTAGAACTATCCCTGAAGTCGTGTCACTTAATATCCAGCGTATCAGGGACAGAAAATTTATAAAGGAAACGATAGTCTTATAATACGCTATTAGTATAAAGTCTTGACAATCGGTATATTTTCAATAATATACAAATATGAAGGATGTTGCTATAGAGGGGGATTTATTATATTTCTCCATAAAGGAGATATTTTATTTGCTTTCGAGGTTTAAGAAGACTGGTCGTTTAATTGTTAAAGAGGAGGGAAACGTTTACGTTTCAGATGGTAAAGTTTTACATGCTGAAATGGATAACCAAGAGGGACTTGAAGCTTTTTTCTCTATTGGAATGAAGAAAGAAGGTAAATTCGTTTTTCAGCCTGACGAAAAACCTGCCGTAAACACCATTTTTCAACCACTTGCAGAATTGATAGATCAAATAGAGACAAGAGAAGCTCAGTTTGATGAGTTTAAAAAGGATCTTCCTCCTGATTCAATTATTCCTCAGAAGTCTTCAAAAACCCCGGAAGGGGATAAAATTATTCTCAAAAAAGATGAATGGAAAGTTTTAATTTTGGCGGATGGGAAGAAAAAACTCTCTGAAATTATTAGTTTAAGTCCTCTTCCCGAGCTGGATACTTTAAAAGCATTATCCTGGTTGTTTAAAGAATCTTTACTTTATAATCCTGAAGAAAGAAAGCGAGTTTTGGAAGAAGGGATAAAAAAAACGAATATGTTTTTGAAAGCTTTTGGTGATGGTCCCTGGCTTGATGGGTTGGATGAACTGATTGAAGAATATGGTGTAAGAGATGCTGTTTCTTTTAACGGAAAAAGTTTTAATATAAATAATAAAAAGTTTTCTTTAGATCTTGAAAAAACAAAAGAATTTTTTTCCGAGATTCTCAATTCCCTTGAAAAAAAGGCTATTGAAGCACTCGGCAAGTTGTTGGTAAATAAAAAAAAGAAGGAACTAAAAAATGAACCCTGACATTCCGTTAGATGAATTAATGAAAATACCTGATATTAAAGGGTTCGCTCTGGTTTCTTCTGAAGATGGTTCTATTTTGAAAAGTGGTGGAATAACCCCGGGTAACGTTGATGATCTGGTGGCTTTTACCGGTTCTGCTGCTGAAATTATGGCTGAGGCATGCAATGTTGGTGATATAGAGTCAATTAAGGGAGTTGGTAGAGAGACTCTTGTTA